>NZ_CANPVT010000008.1:300000-401845 GCF_947581735.1 Candidatus Palauibacter soopunensis | reverse complement strand
TCTCGGCCGAGACGCTGGATCAGCAGTTGCTCGCGATCGGCGTCGGCGGGGGGGCCGGCCCCCCCCCGGGGGGAAAAAGGGGGGGGGGGGGGGGCCGCCCCGCGGGGGGGCCGGGGGGGCGGGCGGGGCCCCCCCCGGCGGCCGGGGGCGGGGGGGGCGCCGCCCCCCGCCCCGGCGGCGTCCACGAGCCAAATGTCCTGGGAGCCGGACGCCGTGGAGTAGTAGGCGAGCGTCTCGCCGTCCGGCGACCACGACGGGGCCCGCAGGCCGCTCGCGCCCTCCACCACCACCCGCCCCGGCTCTCCGGTCCCGGCGACGAGGAGGTTCCCTCCGGCGATAAAGGCCAGCCGTCCTCCATCCGGCGACCACGTCGGCGCGCGGCCCGGGACCCGGAAGGTCGAGGCGTCGCCCGCGGCGGCCACCTCGTCCGCCGTCGCCGGAACCGGCACGAGGTGGACCCCGGGTCCGCCCGCGCCGCCGGCGGGTCCGGACACGGCGAGCGTGGATCCGTCGGGCGAGAGCACCGCGCGTCCCGCGCCCCCGCCGGCGGTAAAGACGTTCTCCAGCGTGAGCGGGAGGCGGCCCGCTTCGTCGACGCCGCCACCGGGGGACGAGCAGCCGGCGGCGAGGAGCCCCATGAGCGCGGGCAGCAGGTAGCGCGTTCGGACCGTTCGCGGGGATCGAGGCACGGCTCCTCCTCCTTATGAGTATTGCCCCGGGCGATGGTCCGACAATACCGATCAGAGAAGGAAAAACCCATTCCCCGACCGGAGGCCGAAGCGCCTTGACCGAACCTGCCGTCACGCTGACCGACTACGGGCTCACCCTGCTCTGCGCCGTTCTGGTCTGGCGCGGGCGCTCACACGTGAGGGCCGATCTCCGCCCGTGGGCGATGGGACTCTTCGCCGGCTCCGGCGCCGCGGCCCTCTTCGGCGGCACGGTGCACGGCTTCTTCGGGGACGCCGCGACCCTCGGATACCGCGTCCTGTGGCCGGCTACGATCCTCTCGGTCGGGGCGACGGGGCTCGCGGCCTGGGGCCTGGGCGCACGGGTCGATGGCCGGCCGACGGGCGCGCGGTGGGTCACGCGAATCGCCGGACTTGCCTACATCGCCTACGCCGCCGTTGTGCTGGCCGGATGGCAGGCCTTCGCCGTCGCGGTCGCGTTCTATCTCCCCGCCGTCATCTATCTCACCGTGCGCTTCGCGCGGGCCTATCGCCGCCGCCCCACCAAGAGCCGACAGCGGGCGCTGATCGGCTTCGGGCTCACCTTCGCGGCGGCGGCCATCCAGCAGCTACAGATCCCGATCCACCCAGTGTGGTTCGACCATAACGCGCTGTACCACGTCGTGCAGGCGGCGGCGTTCATCCTGCTCTATCAAGGCGTGAGCGGCGAAGAGTAAACGATGCTTCTCCAACGTCAGGGGTGTGCCATGCGTGCCGTGACCTTCCCCGGCTCCCGGGTTTTCGCTGCGGGTTCCGTCCTTTCCCTCGCCCTCTCCAGCGGATTGTTCGCGCAGGAGGGCCCGCCGATGACGGTCGAGGATGTCCTCGCCCTCAGGAGCCTCTCGCAGGTCTCCGTGAGCCCGGACGGGCAATGGGTGGCCTACGTCGTCACGGAACGCGACATGGAGGAGGACCGCCAGGAAACCGATGTGTGGGTCGTCCCCGCGACGGGAGGCCCCGCCGATGCCCGCCAACTCACGTTCCGTCCCGGTTCCGACGATGCACCGGTCTGGCACCCATCGGGAGAATGGCTCGCTTTCTCCTCCGACCGGGAAGGGACAAGGCAGGTCTACGGCATCCGCCCCGACGGTGGCGAGGCATGGCAGGTGACGTCCCATGAGACGTCGGTCGGGAGCTTCCGCTTCGCGCCCAACGGCCGGCGGCTCGGCTTCATGGCGAGCCCCCAGTCGACGGACACCGACCGCGAACTCGAGGCGCTGCGGGGCCGCCCGATGGTCTGGGATTCAGTGTATACGGACCAGTGGTCGCGCCTCCACGTTGCCGAACTCGAGGACGATGTGGCCGGCGAGGGCGTGAGGTGGTCGCCGGACGGTCTTCACGTGGTGTCTTTCGTGTGGTCCCCGGATTCGCGAGCCGTCGCGTTCGGCGCGCGCTCGTCGCCCGTGCTGAGGACAACTTACTACGGGGCGACGTACGTTCAGGAGGGCGCGGAAGCCGAGCCCCGGAGCGTCACCTCCATGCCGGGCGGGGAAAACCCCGTGGCGTGGGACGATGAGTCGGGACTCGTCGTGTCCGGGACGGGACAACTCCTCGGAACCTTCAATCGACAGCTGTGGAGGGTGCCGTTCGGCGCGGACGGCCAGGCGCTGGACCCTGTATCTCTCACGGCCGGCCTGGACGCGAACGCGAACCTCGTCCACATCGACGGCTCGCGGCTCATCGTCTCCGCCGCGCGGCGCACCGGAGCCACCGTGTACCGCATCCCCCTCGCGGACGGCGCGGCGGCGGGCCCGCCGAGCGATCTGACCGATGGTCGGCACTACTACTCCGGCGCCTCCGCATCCGCGGATGGGAGCTTCCTCGCGTTCACCGCCGAGGACGGCATGGCGCCCCCGGACATCTTCGTCACTCCCCTTGACACGTTCCGCCCCGAGCGACTGACCGACGTGAACCCGCAGGTGGCCGGCCTCGCGCTCGGCGAACAGCGGGTCGAGTCGTGGCCTTCGCACGCCGGCGGCGAGGAAATCGAAGGCGTGCTCACTCTTCCCGTCGGGTACGAGGAGGGGGACCGCGTCCCGATGGTCCTCGTGATCCACGGGGGCCCGTCCGGTATCTCGTCCGACCGCTTCAACGCGACGCGGGGCGCCTATCCGGTGCAGGTGTACGCGGGCATGGGGTTCGCCGTCCTGCAGCCGAACTACCGGGGTTCGAGCGGTTACGGCGAGCGTTTTCGGGGTCTCAACCGCGGCGACATCTCCGGCCGGGACTGGGTCGACATCGACTCCGGGGTGGACGCCATGGTCGAGCGCGGGATCGCGGATCCGGACCGGCTCGCCGTGAGCGGATGGAGCTTCGGAGGTCACCACACCTACTGGGGGATCACGCAGACCAACCGCTTCAAGGCCGCGAGCGCGGGCGCCGGCGCGAACGACCTGATCTCCATGTACTCGCAGACGGACATCCCCGAGTTCTACCACACCTACCTGGGCCCGAAACCGTGGGAGGACTGGGATCTCTACGAGGAGCGCTCCGCGTACCGCCATGTTGAAAACGTGACGACACCGCTCCTGATCCAGGTGGGGGAAAGGGATGAGAGGGTGCCCGCCGAACAGAGCATCCAGTTCTTCGAGGCGGTGCGCGCCATCGGTAAAGCGCCGACGACGCTTGTCCTTTATCCGGATCAGCCACATGGAGTTAGATCTCCGCGTCTCCAGCGCGATCTCATGTCGCGAAACGTGGAGTGGCTCACGCGCTGGGTCCTGGAACCGGAGGCGCTGGTTCCGTGACGCCCCGCCGGGCCGCTACGTTGATTAGTGACGTAAAGGGAGGCCTGCCGAGGAGGAGGAGGATCATGCGACGTCCCCGTCTGAGCCTGTTGGGTCTCGCGCTTGCGGCAAGCCCGCTCGTGGCGACCGGCCAGGCCGCGGCCCAGGATGAGCCCGACGTCACCGAAGCCGGTCTCGCGCGCGGCGAGATGTTCTACCAGGCCCACTGCGGCCGGTGTCACGGCATGCTCGGCCACGGAGGCGAGGGGCCGAGCCTGGCGCGCCCCACCCTGCCCCGCGCGCCGGACCACGAATCGCTCGTCCGGGTGATCCGGCGCGGGATCCCAGGTACCGGCATGCCGGGGACGAGGGCGAACCTGGTGTCGGACCTGGAGGTCGACCTCATGGCCGCCTACGTCCGCACGCTCGGGCAGGGCGCCGTCGTGGAGATCGCGGGAGACGCCGCGCGCGGGCGAGAGGTGTTCGCCGCCGCCGGCGACTGCTACTCCTGCCACGTCGTCGACGGCCGCGGGACGGGGATCGGCCCCGATCTCACCGGCATCGGGCTGCGCCGCGGCGTCGAGTACCTCTACGCGTCCCTCCGGACGCCCGATTCGGAGTTGCCGGTCTCCCGGCGAGGCATCCTGCGGGGTTTCAGGGGATACCTGCCGATCCGCGCGGTCACGCGCGAGGGCCGCGTCATCACGGGCATGCGCGTGAACGAGGACGCCTTCACGATCCAGCTGCGGTCGATCTCCGGCCGCACGGTCTCGCTTCGCAAGGAAGATCTCGTGGAACTCGAGAAACAGTTCGATCACTCCCTGATGCCCGCCGTGGAGGAGATGACGGAAGCGGACATCGACGACCTCGTCGCCTTCCTGGCCGACCTCGGAGGAGGATCATGAAGGCTATGGCGGCCTCCGCGCTCGCGGCGGCGACCTTGCTGTGCAGCGGAGTTCTCGCGGGCGTGGCCGCGCAGGTATCGTTCGAACGCCTCGTGAACGCGGACGACGAGCCGCACAACTGGTTCATGTACTCGGGCAATTACGCCTCGCACCGCTTCTCCGCGCTTGACCAGATCCACCGCGGAAACGTCGGGGACCTCAAGGTGATCTGGGCCTACCAGATGAGCGGCGGGCTCATCGAGACGACGCCCGTTGTCGTCGACGGCGTGATGTACGTGACGGAACCGCCGAGCAACGTGAGCGCGCTCGACGCCCGTACCGGGCGCCGCCTCTGGAACTGGTCCGCGGAAGTCCCGACCTCGACGAAGAACATCGGCTTCCCCCGCGTAAACCGGGGCGTCGCCATCCTCGACGAGACGGTGTTCGTGGGCACGCTCGACGCCCGCCTCGTGGCGCTCGACGCAGGCTCCGGCGCCGTCCGCTGGGAGGTGGACGTCGCGGACAACTTCCTCGGCTTCTCGATCACGACGGCGCCGCTCGCGCTCGACGGCAAGGTCATCGTCGGCGTGTCCGGCGCGGAGGCCGGCGCGAACGGCTTCGTCGACGCCTACGACCCCGACACCGGAGATCGCCTCTGGCGCACGTTCACGATCCCCCGGCCGGGCGAACCGGGGAGCGAGACGTGGGGCGGCGACAGCTGGGAGCACGGCGGCGGCTCGACGTGGCTCACCGGTTCGTACGACCCCGAACTGGACCTTCTCTACTGGCCCACCGGGAACCCGGCGCCCGACTGGAACGGGGACCTGCGGCCCGGCGACAACCTGTACACGAACTCCATCCTCGCCCTCGATCCCGACACGGGCGAGATGCAGTGGTACTTCCAGTACACGCCGCACGACACGCACGACTGGGACGCGAATCAGATCCAGGTGCTCGTGGACGCCGAATGGGAGGGAGAGCCCCGCAAGCTGGTCGTCACCGCGAACCGGAACGCCTTCTACTACGTGCTCGACCGCGAAACGGGCGAGTTCCTGCACGGCGTGGAGTACTCGAAGCAGACGTGGGCCGAGGGCCTCGACGCGAACGGCCGCCCGATCGTGATTCCCGGCACCGAGCCCACGGAGGAGGGGAACCTCGTGTGGCCCAGCCTCCAGGGGGCGGCGAACTGGTTCAGCCCTTCGTACAGCCCCGACACCGGGCTCTTCTACCAGGCGACCCGGATCATGGGGGCCATCTACTACAAGGCCGCCGTCGAGTACGAGCCCGGACAGCCGTTTCTCGGCGGCGGGGAGCAGGCGCTGTCCGGCGACGACGCGAGCGGCGCCGTGAAGGCGCTCGACGTGCTGACGGGGGAATTGCGGTGGGAGTTCCCGCTGCTCTCTCCGCCGTGGGCCGGCGTGATGGCCACGCGGGGCGGCCTCGTCTTCGGCGGAAGCAACGAGGGCAACATCTTCGCTCTCGACGCGGAGACGGGAGAGGCGCTGTGGGACTTCCAGGCCGGCGCCGGCGTCCGCACCGGCCCCATGTCGTTCGAGGTGGACGGCGAACAGCGGATCGCGACCGCCGCGGGCGGCGTCCTGTGGGTATTCGGACTCCCCTAGCGGTTTGAGTGACAACGCCGGTCGAACAGCCCGGCGACTTGAGCAGGAGGGCCGTAATGACATCCCGGAACCGTCTTTCCATGCAGCCAACGCGGCGCCGCGGCGTACCGGCCACGGTGCTTCTCGGAGCAGCGTTCCTGCTCGCGGCCCAAGCCCAGGCCGCGCAGGCGCAGTCTCCCGCCCCGCCTCCCCCCGCGGTCGAAGAGATCGACGCGTGGGTCGAGGACGCGATGGCGCGGTGGGAGGTACCCGGACTGGGGCTGGCCATCGTGTACAAGGGCGAGAGCTATCTATCCACCGGCTACGGCGTGCGCGAACTGGGTCGGGACACGCCGGTGGACGCAGGGACGCTGTTCAGCATCGGTTCCTGCTCGAAGGCGTTCGGGGCCGCGACGATCGCCTCGCTGGTCGAAGAGGGGAAACTGCGCTGGGACGACCGCATCACGGACCACATCCCCTGGTTCCGTCTCCACGACCCGTGGACGACGCAAGAGATCCGCGTGCGGGACATCGTGACGCACCGTGTCGGAACCGGGAGCAATCAGCCGCTGCGCCCGCTCGTCGCCGACAGGCGCGACTATCTCATGCGACTCCCCCACACCGACCCGGACCACGCTTTCCGTGATCGCTACGGGTACACGAACGACATGTTCGTTCTCACGGGTCACCTCGTGGAGACCGTCTCCGGAACGGACTGGGACTCCTATGCGCGGGAGAAACTCTGGAATCCGCTGGGGATGACGACGACGACGGCGCGCATGGCGCCCGCCAACGCGAGCCCGAACCACGCCGAGCCGCATGCGATCATCGAGCGGAGGTTCATCGGGAACGCGGCGACCACGGGAATGCCGCTGGAGCCGGTGCCCTGGCAGTACGCCGAGGACGTCACCGTGCCCTCCGGCGGCGTGATCACATCGGCGGACGAGATCACCGAGTGGATGCGGTTCCACGTCGGCACCCACCCGAACCCCCCGCTCTCCCGCTCATCCGTCGAGCTCATGCATACGCCGCACACCGTGATTCGGAACCCGAGCAGTTGGATGCCCTTCGAGGGGCCGGGCGCGTACGCGATGGGCTGGTCCACAGGGAGATTCGGGGACGTCACGGGCGTGGGCCACGGAGGGAACGCGCTGGGGTTCAACTGCTCGATCGCGCTGGCGCCGGAACAGGGCTTCGGCGTGTGGGCGACGACGAACCGGAACTCCGAGCTTCCGTGGGTGCTCACGAAGTGGGCGATGGCGCGTTTCGTGGGCACAGAAGAGCTCCGGAGCCGCGACTGGCACGCGGAATTCGAGCGGAGCGTCGCCGAGGGGAACCGGCGGGCCTTCGAGGCGGAGGAGGCTCGGCAGGCGGCCCGGCTCGACCAGGGTCACTCGGTGCCGCTCGAGGCCTACGTCGGGACCTACCGCAACGGCTACGCCGGCGAGCTGCGCATCCGACTGACGGACGAAGCGATCCCGCCGCTCATGCCGGCCGAGGGCCGGCTGGGCCGATGGGACGGGACGCCGGGAGTGCACGAACGTCCGGCCGCGAGCGCGTCGGCAGGCGCCGAACGCAACGGGTCGGTGAACGGGGCCGCCGAGTCGGCCGGCGAACTGCGGCTCGTGGCCGAGTTCGATGGGCGCGAGCGGCCGGTGCGGATGCCGCTCGAGCACTGGCACGTCGACCGCTTCGACATGTGGTTCGGCGACGTCAGGATCGGCGTCTCGTTCATGCTGGACGCCACCGCCCGCGTGACGGGCGTCGAAATGGACTACTACGGCCGCTTCGAACGCGTGCCCTAGCGGACGTACAGGCGGTTCGCGTAGCTGTACGCCGTGACGGCGGAAACGATATGGCAGATCCAGCCCAGCGTGCCGCCGGTTCCGAGCCACAGGCCGGGGGTTACCAGCAACCAGAAGAGTCCGCGCAGGAACTTGCCGTTGTACCACTGGCCGACGCCCGGTACGAGAAAGCTCAGCACGGCGGCTGTCAGCGGGTTCTTCACGTATCTCCTCCCATGCATCGTCCGGATTTCCAGTCAGCGGGGCACCGCCCGCGCTGCAAGGTCCTACGTGGGACCGGCGGCGGCGGTTTCCGGAGCGGCGGGACTCAGCCCGTGGCGCAGCCGCCGAGGTGCCGGGTGAAGAACTCCTCCAGGCGCGACCAGGTGTCGACGCGATTGTCCGGGTTCCGGAAACCGTGCGCTTCGTCCGGATACGTCTTCACCTCGACGCGCTTGCCGAGCCGCTCGAATTCGGCCACCGCGTTCTCGAAGTTCTGGATCGGCACGCGGCGGTCGAGTTCCCCGTGCATGAGGAGAACGGGAGCCGTGATGTCGGCGATGCGCGACACGACGTCGCTCTTGGCGTACGTGTCGGGGCGCTCCTCCGGCGTGCCGCCGTGGCCCGTGACCGAGAAGATCTTCCCCAGCCGGTCCGTGTACTCGAGCGTGTTCAGCTTCGAGTAGGCGCCGCGCATGGGGACGGCCGCGTCGAACTTGTCCGGCGTCAGACTGATCGCGGACAGCGACATGCTTCCGCCGTAGCTGCCGCCGTAGATCCCCACCTTCCCGTTCACGTACGGGAGCGTGCGCAGGAAGTCGGCCGCCGCGCCCGCATCCCGCGCCTGGTCCCACAGCCAGTCCTCGACGGAGAGGTCCTGGAACTCGCGCCCGAAGCCGGATCCCCCGCGGTAGTTGATCGCAAGCACCACGAACCCCTTCGAGGCGAGGTACTGTTCGGTGAGGCTCAGACCCTGCTGGTAGGAATTCGTCCCGCCGCCGTGGACCTGGACGAGCGCCGGACAGGTGGCCCCTTGCGCCAGTTGCGGTGGGCGGTAGAGGAAGCCCTGGATCCGGAGTCCATCGAAGCTGGGGAAGGCGATCTCCCGGGGCGCCGCCACGGACCGCCAGGACGGCGAGAACGAGGTGAGGCGCTCCGGTACGCCGCCGCCGAGGTCGAGGACGTGCGCTTCCCCTCCCCGCGTCGGCGACGAGTGGACGAAGGCGAGGGCCCCGGCACCCGCCGTGTGGCTGACGCCCGAGATCGTCCCTTCCATGTGCGTGACGCGTGTGGCCACGCCGCCGGCGGCGGGCACCGCCCACACGTTGACGGTGCCGCGTTCGAGGTAGGGGAAGTAGATGAACGCGCCGTCCGCCGACCAGGACGGGGCGTGCCGCATCGCCGCGTCCGTCGCGTAGGCCTGCATGTCCACGATGCGCTCCGACGCCCCGGCGCCCGCTTCCGGATCCTCGATGACGTAGATGTAGGAGAGGTCCTCGTACCAGTATTCGTCCTTGGCGGTGCCGAACACGGCGATCCGGTCGTCCTCCGGCGACCAAACGGGCGTGGACATCGCCATCAGCGAGCGGGTGAGCTGCCGGCGGCCGCCCGTCTCGACGTCAACGAGCCAGAGATCGTCGTGCCAGTAGTCGGAGGCGTTCGACACGTAGAGGATCTCGCGGCCGTCCGGCCGCCAGGCGGGCGCGAAGCGCGGATCGTCGAGGGCCATGGCGGCCTCGGTCAGCTGGCGCGGCGGGGTCGACCCGTCGGCCGGCACGAGCCAGATGTCCTGGTGGCCGCTCGCCGTCGAGTAGAACGCGATCGTCCGCCCATCCGGGGAGAAGGCCGGCGCCCGGACACCCTCCATTCGGTCCATCAGCGGGCGCGCTTCGACATCGCCAATGTCCGCGACGCGGATCTGGCCGCCGGCCGCGAGGGCGATCCGTTCGCCGTCCGGCGCCCAGACCGGGTTCGAGCCCCGAAGCCAGAGGCGCGGCGTCCCGAAGCCGCCTTCCTCACCGCGCTCCGCCAGGTACAGCCCCACGCCATCCGGACCCGAGCCGGAGACCGCAAGGTGACGACCGTCCGGCGAAATCGAGACGCCGCGCACGCCCGTGTTGTTGCGGTGGATGTTGTCGAGCGTGAGGTCGAGTTCCGCCGGCGCTCCCCCGCCGGGGACCGCATCTCCGGGCACCCCGCAGGCCGCCGAGACAAGGATCAGAGAGACGATCGACGAAGTGCCAATGGGCGCCTTCATGGCGAAGTGTCCTCCCGTAGCCGCAGGTATCGGGTGAGAAAGGCGTCCATCCGCTCGAGAATGTCGCGAACGGTCGCCTTGTAGCGCCGTAGGCTGTGGTCCTCGTCAGGGTACTCCACGTACGTGAGGAGATCGCCCTTTCCCGCGTTCCGCATGCGCTCCGCCCAGACCTGCGACTGCCGCGGAGGCACGGCGGCGTCCCGGAGACCCTGCAGGAGGAGCTGGGGGACCTCGACCGCTTCGACGAAGTTGACGGGGGAACGTCGGTCGTACTCCTCCGGGATTTCGTCGTAGGGGCCGCCGAATTCCGAGCGCTCGCGACGTGGAGTGCGGCCGGCCGTCCAGTGACGTCCGGAGGCGGCGAAGCGGTCGTTCGCCAGCAGCCGCCAGTCGGACACCGGCGCCCGGATCACCTGCGCCTCGAATACATCGGGTGCTTCCGTCGCGATCACCAGGCTCATGTACCCGCCGCCCGATCCGCCCCAGGTCGCCTTGCGCGACATGTCCACGTAGCCGAGTCCCTCGAGGAAGGGGAGAACGTTCATCACGTCCCGGAATTCCACGCCGCCGTAGTCGGCGATGTGGAGATCGTGGAACCCCTGCCCGAAGCCGCGGCTCCCGCGCGGGTTGGGGGCCACCACGACGAAGCCGCGCTGGACCCAGTACTGGCGCATCATCTCGAACGAGTGGTTCCACTGGCCGGGGTGCCCGTGCAGCCGGACGATCACCGGATATCGGCGCGACGCGTCGAATTCCCGCGGGCGGTAGAGGAGCGTGGGAACAGGCAGGTTGTCCGGGCCGGGATAGTAGACTTCCTCGGCCTCGCTCAGTCGTGCCGAGTCGATCCGTCCCATCGAATGCGTGACCTGGACCGCGGTCTCCCCCCGCGGTCCATCCCGCCAGGAGGTCTTCCAGATGTCGGCCGTGCGCGTATCCGCCTGCTCGATCCAGGCGAGCTCGTCGCCAGCCGGCGAGAAGCGGGGCTGGGCGCGCATCCCCTTCCCTCGCGTCACGGAGCGGGGCGGCTGCGTTCCATCCGCCGGCGCGAAGACGATCTGATTGGAGAAACCGCTCTCGTCCGAACGGGTGAAGGCAAGCCACCGTCCGTCCGGAGACCAGGAGATGCTCCCGTGCTCGCGCTCATCCCACGTGATCGGCGTGACCTCCCCCGACTCCAGCCGAACGACGGCGACCTGGGCCCAGCCGCTCCGGCGATTGAGGAAAGCGAGGCGCGCCCCATCGGGTGACCACGCGAAGCCGGTGTTTCCGCCCCCGACCGCCGGATCGACCACCGGGCGGACCTCGGCGCCATCGAGCGCGCGAATCCAGATTTCGCCGGCACGGGAATAGGCGATGGAGCGGCCGTCCGGCGAGAAGAGGGGAGAAGTTTCGTTCGCGCCGTCCGTCGTGAAGAGGCGGGGCCAGGCGCGGGGCTCCGTCAGATCGCGGAGGAAGATCCGGGGACCGGCCGGCGTTCGGACCTGATAGGCCACCGTGCGACCGTCCGGCGCGAGGGTCGGGGCGGTCTCGATCACGGCGTCGTTGAACGTGATCGGCCTCGGTCCCGCTCCGGCCGGCGAGGTGGGCAGCCGCCAGAGGTTGTCGAAACCCTGATAGTACCTCGCGGAGACGAAGACGAGTTCGTCGCCTGAGGAGGAGACCTGAAGGCTTCGGGCAGGCTCCGGGCGGACGTCGGTGGGCGGCCAGCCCAGACGCTCCGCTCCGGAGCCGTCGGACCGCACGCGGAAGATGGCCCGCGTGCCGGACTCGTCATCGTTGGATGTGTAGAAGATGTGCTCGCCGTCCACCGACCAGGCGAACTCGCCGACCCGCGAGACGCTCAACCAGTCGTCGAGCGACTGGGCGTGGCTTTGGGGAACGGCACAGGCGAGCAGGAGCAAGACGGCCGCCGTCGCGTGGAAGCCACGGCGCGGGGCGCAGGACCGGCGGTGTGGGCGGCACATCCGAGCCTCCGGGATCTGTGGGGCGGGCGAAGCTCTATCGACACTAATCGAATTCGAATGCGACGCCCAGATCGAAGCCGAGCGCCACCGCATGGTCGGCACTCGACGGCGTGTCGGCGGACATGCGACGCCACGACAGGCCCGGCCCGATACGCAGGCGGCCGATGTGAAGGCGGAGTCCGGCGCCGGCCTCGACACCCGGACCCGCCTGCGGAGTCTCTCCTTCCGTCCCGACGCGCATGGTGCCGTAGAGCACGCCGACCCGGCCCCAAAGCCAGCCTCGCGACAACTCCGCACCGATGGCGGCGTGGCTGCCGGCCACCGTCGGCTCTCTCCCTCGGCAGAATCCCTCCCTGCAGCCGAAGGCGGTCCGAACATACCCCGTCGTGATGGCGACCCGCGGGCGTAGCCGCCTCGCAACCCGGATTTCGTACGACAGGGCGGGAGTCCATTCGAGACCCGCCGCGGTGGACGTGTGATTCCCCACCGTGAGGCCGCTCCGCGCCTCCACCGAAGTCTGTGCGGCGGTACGTCCCGCGATCAGCATGCCGGCCACGCTCAGCGCGAGGACGAAGCTGGCGGGGCGCCGCGGGCCATTCATTGCCGCGGCCCCGAGACCCCGGCGCGCGGGATTCCGTCGCTGACCATGAGCTCCAACCCGTCCGCCCACGGAGGCGCCTTCTCCGGGTCACGCAGGATGCCCCGGAGACGGCGCGTGCCGGGGTCCAGAACCAGGGCCACCGCGTGACCCCCGGAACGCTCGATCGCGACGGCGCCGCCCGGACCGGACAGCCGGACGCGATCCAGTCCGTCGGGACTGTCCCAGCGGCCCTCGTACGGAATCGCGAAGGCGAACTGCCCTCCGCCGTACTCCAGTTCGTCCGGAGCGAAGGAGAAGGAAAACAGGGACCGGCCGGCCGCGTCGAACCCATCCAGGCGATACGGCCCCTCCTCGGTCGGCGGCGTCGGGGGCGCGTCGATGACGAAGGCGGGCTCCAGCAGAAGGTCCCCGGCACCGGCATTCCCCCAAAGGAGCAGCGTCGGTTCGGGATCGACGCTGCGCAGGATCAGCGATTCGTGCTCCCGCCGGAACTCCATCGCCTTGACGAAGTGATAGTCGCTGATCCAGCTCGGATCGCAGTACGTCATCAGGTCCCGATACTCGGCCGGATCGACCATTCGCGTGTTCCCGCGCCGGGTCTCGTATCCGAAGACTCCGATGGAGCCGTCCTCGTACGGAAAATCCGGATCGGGGTTCAGGGCCAGGCCGCAGGGAGCATGCCGGAGCCCCATGTTGTGCCCCAGCTCGTGGGCGAACGTGTCGATATCGAGTATCCCTATGCCGATCGGCCTCCCGATGTAGCCCAATCCCTTGAATGGCGATCCGGAAGGCGCCGCTAGGGCAGCATAGTAGTAGTCCCGCCGTCGCTCCGTGAGCCGGAGTACGCTGATCTCGCGGAGGAGCCCCAACCAGCCCCCCGCCGTCCCGAGGTCCGCTGTCGTGTGGTAGGGCTCGCGTACCGTCAGTTCCAGTTCGCCGATCGGGAGTATGGAGCGCACGAACGCGATCGCGGCGCTTGTCTCCGTCATTCCGTCGACCCAGGCCCGCGCCGCCTCCGCATCCCGGGAGTGCACCACCGGCACCACCGTCAGACGCATTGGCGGAACGGTCAGCACATCGAGCTTCAGGCGTCCGTCGGCCGGTACACGCCGGTCGCTTCCCTCGACCGCCGGCACCAGGCCATCCGGATCCAGCTCCACGACCAGTTCGACACCGGGTCGCAGGACCCGCCCCGGAACGACCCCGTTGAATGATCGGCCGAGTCTCCCCTCGTCGGGCTCCACAGGGATCCGGTCTGCCGCGGGATCCAGTCGCATCGAGTGGAACGGGGCCCCGTCTTCGTAGAAGGTCGCCAGCGGGCGTGGACGATAGAAGCTTGTCTTGTCACCCGTGACAAAGACTCGAAGGAGCGCTGACCGGCCCGCAATCAAGGGAATATCTCCGCCGAGCGTCTGAACGGCCTGCGTCAGATGTACGCCGGCCGCTTCGATCGTGACGCTCGTGGGGTTCACCCTCACCCAGGCTCCGGCTTGCAGGCTCGCCACTTCCGCTGCAACCCGCGTCTCATACCCCCCCTCGAGTCCGATGACCTCCCCGTCGGCGCCGACTGCGGCGACGGACGGATCGGACACGGACCAGCGCGGCGGCGCCCAATCCGGAATCCGGCTGAAGGCCGCACCGCTCTCGTCCAACATCCGAAACTCATAACGGACCGTTTCGCCTTCGAGGACGATGGCGTCGGCGGGAAGAAGTTCGAGCGTGCCCGGGACCCGCTCGGGTTGCGATGCCAGGTCGCTGCAGCCCGTAGCCGCGAGAGTCGCGAGTAGAAGTCGCCTGTTCACGCTGATCACGTTGTTCCGCGGCCGCACGCGGGGCAAGCCGGACATCCGGAGCCTCGCGGCGTCAAGCCGCCGGAGTGCGCGTTTGACGTAGTCCCGCGGTGATGAACGTCCATTGCATCATCATCTGGTCGCGCACCGGCATGGGGACGAGCCCCGCTTTCCTCGCATCGGCGGAGATGGCGGCCGGCGCGGCCCCCGCGGACAGCTCGCTCCCCCAGCCGTCGAGCCGTCTCTTCCAGCGTTCGGCAACCGGATCCGGCGGGCCCGGCCTCGCGCCCACGCCGGGCAGGATAAAGAGCGGCATCTCCGAGACGAGGGTGAGCGTGTCGCCGCCGAAGGAGCGCAGCGTTTCCATCGAACTCGGCCAGAAGCGGGACGCCGTCGCGGAGTCGCCGAGGACTTCGAAGTGGGCAGCCATGAGCTTCGAGTCGGGCCGCGAGGCGAACCCCCGCTCGAAGCGGAAAAAGCCCTTCTCTCCGTGCCGCTCGACGTCGTGCAGCGAATAACCGAGAGCCTCTGCGCGCTGGCGGCATGAAGCCTTCAGAGTTTCGCACCGATCTTCCCAGGCGCGGTCGATGAGGAAAAAGGGACCGGCGGCGAAGCCCATGCTGTGAAGCGAGGCGTGCAACCCGAACGGTCGATCGCAGGTGCGCCACCAGTCATAGGCCGCGCGATTCTCGGGTCGCGCCCCGGGATCGGCGCCGTCGCGCGGGAAGCCGAATTCGATGTCGTCGCCCGGCAGTTCCCGCACTCTGCCGGCCAGGTATCGCCCGAGATCGTACGCCTCCGCATCCGGATCCTGCCACGACGCGTTGCGGATCTCGCCATCGGGGTTGATGTGCGGGATGATCCACCACTCATGGCGGGTAAGCATCGGATCGTCCGGGTCGAGTCCCGCCAGGTAGCCGGCGAGACGACGCAGGAGGCGCGGACCCACCGGTTCGTCGGCGTGGCAGCCGCCGAGCAGGCTCACGGCCTCGGGCCCTCGTCCGAAGCGAAAACCGGGGATCGGTCGTCCCTCGCGAGACGACCCGAGCACATACCCGGCACCCGCAGGAACGTCCGCGGACGCCATGATCTGGTCGAACCGTCCTGTCAGCGGCGTATCGATCGTACTCTCCCTTCGTCCGACGGACCGAGATCGTGTTTCCGGGTCGGCGGGCTTGGGCGGTGTCCTCCGTGACCCTACATTGGGTTCCCCTTCCGCGTCACCTCGCGGCGGGAGTACGCCGGACCGGAGTCCGCTCGAAGATGATGGACGCCCTGACCCTGATGGTCGTTCCGTGGCTGACGCTGGCCGCGCTGATCGGTTTTGCGGTCGGCTGGTGGATCCGTGGCCGACGGATCGCCGGAAGAGAGCTGACGCTCAAGCGTCGGTTCGACAACCGCCTGTCCGCCATCGAACAGGACGCACGGCAGGTGCTGGAGCGTGCACGGCTCGAATCCGAAGCGGCCCGCCGGAGGGTCGAGGCCGAACGGGATCGCCTGTACTCCCGCCTCTCGAAGCTGGATCCCGAGGGGAGCAGAATGACGGACCCCTCGCATCGCGTCCGCCTCGCCCGGACGCGAAACGTTCGCAAGCGCAATGCGCGCCCCGTGGCTGCGGGACGGGCGCGCGGGCGGGCGCCGGGCGAGAGCGACGACCTGACGCGCATCAAGGGGATCGGTCCCACGTTCGAGGCGCGGCTGAACGAGATGGGCTATCGAACGTACCTCGATCTGGCCCGCTGGACGTCGGAAGACCTCGACACTCTCGGCAAGGGGCTCGGCGCACGGATCCGGCTCAAGGAGTGGTCCGACCGGGCGGCCGAACTCCACCGCCGGAAGTACGACGCCTAGCAGCAGGATTTTGGCCACGGGCTGCTAATCCCTACAGCGCCAGCACGATCCCCAGGGCCGGTTCTCTTCTGGCCCGCCCGATGGCCTCGACGTAGCAGGCGACCTGGACCTCGTATTCGGTGTGCCGCCCCGCGGGCCGCCGGTCCGTCTTGTAGTCGACGACCGTCCAGCACGGGCCGGAGCCGGTGACCTCGCGGAAGGCGAGGTCCGCGACGCCTTCGACGATCGCGGCGCCCCGCTCCCGATCCTGCTCCGCTTCCGGTGCCGCGGCGTCCGCGACGTGGAAGACCGGGACCTCGCGATGGACGGCGCCGGGGTTGGCGGCTAGGGCGGCCCGCGCCCGGTCGAACACCTCGTGTTCCAGCGCGCGCATGGCGAGAGCCGCCGCCGCGACGATTTCGGTCTCGGGACTTCCCAGCGTCCGGCCCAGCGTTTCGGCGAATCCCTCGACCGTGCCGGAGTCGGCGTCGAGGGGGATCTCAGCGAGTATGCGATGGACGAGATCGCCGAACCGCTCGCCTCCCGGGCGCCCCGCCCCGTCGGGCCCCTCGGCTTCCGGACGTGGTACATCGACCCACGCGACGCGCGTATCGGAACGGGACTCGCCGTCGGCATCCGAAGCTTCGGCGGCGCGGCGCGCGATCGCCCCGGCCGTGGTCACCGACATCGTCCGGCGTCCCCCCGCCTCCAGTCTCGCCGCGCGAGCCGCCTGCCACTCGCGGTGCGCGCCGCGTCCCGCCTCGACATCCAGCGAGGGTTGTTCCTCGCTCTCGACCTCGAGCAGTCGGCGCTGGCGATCACCCGCGCGCGGACCCACGTCGAGATCGAGCGCCGCGGGATCCCACCACACGATGTCCGTTCCCGCTTCAGCCGTATGCAGCCCCGGCGCGACCGAGTCGCGCGGCGTGGGGCGCTGACCGCCCTTCCCGTCCGGGCGATCGAGTACCGACTCATCGCCGAAAGCCGGAGCTCCCAGGCCCTCGGCGGAGGACGGCCGCCGGCGCGCGCCGTGTGGTGGGTACACGGCCGGATTCAATGACTCGAGCCACCATTCACCGCCTTCCCCGGAGAATCCCCCGCCGCCATCGCGGCCGTCTCCGAGGGCCGGCACCACGAGCAGGTCGCGCGCCCGCGTGGCCGCCACGTATGCGAGCCGGTCCGCCTCGGCCATCTCCCGGTGCCGCTCGACCTCGGCGTTGTCCAGGATGTCGCGAGGCGTCGCGCCGCAGAGGCGCTGGGCCCAGAGGCGCCGGGCGGCGTCCATGTGGCGCGATGGCGGCTCGTGCGCCGCGGCGCACGTCATGTCCGCCAGGATGACGACCGGAAACTCGAGGCCCTTGGCCTTGTGTACCGTCATCATCCTCACGCCTTCGGTCCCCTCCTCCACGATCGGCGCCTCCTCGGACTGCCCGCGTTCGGCTTCGTCTTCGAGGCGGTCGAGAAACGCCCGAAAGGAGGGGCTGCCCCCGCGCTCGAACGCCCGCGCCCGGTCGACGAGCCGCAGGACGTTGGCGAGCGCCTGCTCGCCCGTCGGCCAGATCGCGATGCCCGCGTGGGCGCGCGCGGTCGAGAGCAGGCGCCGGACCGTCTCCGGAATCGGGCGCCGGTTCCGGTGCCGGTGGAGGTCTCCGAGGAGCCCGAGGACCGTCGCCACGTCCCGCAGTTCAGGTTTCAGAGCCGTTCCGTCCTCCTTCCGGCCGCTTCCGCCGTTCGGCTCCCACCCGGCGAGCGGGTGCAGCGGACCCACGTCGACACCGAACTCGAACAGCGCGCGATCGCCGAGCGAGAAAAGCGGACCCCGGAGGGCGGCATAGACGGCGAGTCGGTCGTCCGGCCACTCGATGGCCGTGAGCGCGTTCCGGACGGCAAGCACCTCCTCGCGATCGTGATACGAGCGCCCGCCGACCAGCACATGCGGAATGGCGCGGGCCTCGAGCGCGCGCACGTAGGGGCGCGTCACGTCCTCGCCCCACTTCTGAAAGCGACGGAAGAGGAGGCAGATGTGGCGAGCCTGAACCGGAACCGGATCCTCCGGGCGCTCCCGTTCCGTCACGACCCATCCCGACTCGTCAACCAGCCAGCGCACCATCTCCCCGATCGCAACGGGAAGGGACTGCTCGATCTCGATCCCCCGGACCTTTCCGAAGCGTCCGTACGGTTTCGGGACGGGCAGGGCGATGGTGGCGGGCTGGCTGCCGGCGTCCTCGCGGAAGGGCGCGAGCGGCACATAGGCCGCCTGGCTGCCGTCCTCGCTTGCCTTCATGCGCGTCGCGAACGCGCCGTTCACGGCGGCCTGCAGGCGGGGCTGCGACCGGAAGCTCGTGGACAGGTGCAGCACGCGGGCATCCGCTTCCGCCAGGCGGCGTTTGGTCCGCTCGTACAGCATCACGTCCGCCCGGCGAAAGCGGTAGATCGACTGCTTGGGATCGCCGACCACGAAGAGCTTGCCGCCGGAGGGCACGATGCGCTCCGGCCGCGTTTCTTCCGGGTCCTCGCCGCACAGGAGAAGGAGGATCTCGACCTGCAGCGGATCGGTGTCCTGGAACTCGTCGACGAAAAACCGCGTGAAGCGTTTCCGGTAGTGCCGCCGGATCTCCGCGTTGTCGCGCAGGAGGCCGCGCGCCCGGATCAGGAGGTCCACGAAGTCGAGGCATCCGTCGCGCCGCTTGGCCGTCTCGTATCGCTCCGTCACGGGCCAGAGTTCGTCGCGGAGGTGCGCCGCGAGATCCGCGTCCGCCGTCCGCAGGATCTCCTCGACGTCCGCCCGGACCTCGTCGCGGCGCGCGACGACGTCCGCCTTCGCGAGTCCACGGCCGAAATCGCGCGAGCGGAAGCCGCGCCAGAACCAGCCACGCCAGCGTGCGCGCACGAAGGGCCGCAGCCAGGCTTCCAGATAGTCGTAGTCCCGTCCGCGCGTCTTCTCTCTCAGTTCGATTTCGCGCACTCCGCGTTCGACGTGGCGCAGGTTCTGCGTGAGATAGTCGTCCGGACGGGAGGCCAGCGGGGCGAAGGCGGCAAGTTCCCGCAGGAGGTCGAGCGCGCGATCGAGTTCGGCCTCCCGGTCCCACTCGGGCCTGGACCACGGTGCGTCGAAGTCGCGCTGGTCCACGAGACTGCCGGCCGCCGCCCGCAGGGCCGCGCGCGGGCCGCCCGAATTCCTCGGATAGTGACGGCGCAACGCCCTCCTCACGCCGGGGCCGGGGTCCGCCAGCGCGCCCTCGAACCAGCCCTCGAAGGCGCCGTCGAGGAGGCGGCCGGCTTCGTCCTCGGCGGCGACCCGGAACGCCGGATCGACGCCGGCCTCGATCGGCCGCTCGCGCAACAGGTCGGCGCAGAAGCCGTGGATCGTGCCGATGTGAGCGAGTTCCAGGTGGCCGAGCGCACGCGAGAGACGCTCGCGGGCTTCCCCGTTCTCCTCGGCCACGCGAGCCTCTTCGATCGCCGCCCGCAGCCGGAGCTTCATCTCGCCCGCCGCCTTCTCGGTGAAGGTGACCGCGACGATGTCCTCCAGTGTGCCCAAGCCGTGTTTCAGCACCTCGACGATCCGGCCCGTGAGCGCCGTCGTCTTCCCCGTCCCCGCGGCCGCTTCGACGAAGAGCGTGTCGTCGAGATCGTTCAGGATCGCGTCGCGGGCGTCCTGGTCGGCGAGCCGGCCGGGCCGGGTCACGGGTATTCCCTCAGCCGCCGCAGATCGACCGGCGGGGGCTTGCTCCGGGTGCGAAGTTCCTCATCGGGTCCACAGACCTGCCGGTAGTCGCACCAGCGACAGGCATCCTCCCGCGGAAGCGCCGGAAAACTCCCGGCCGCGAACGCCCCGCTCACGATCTCGCTCAGGATCCCCGCCGCCTCGAGCGCCCGGTCGTCGAGCGGCACGACGTGATCCCGGAATTCGCCATCCGCCGTGCAGTAGTAGAGCCGGCCCGATTCCACGCGCTGGTCCGGGAACAGCGTTTGGGCGGCGAGCGCGTAGAGGACCGGCTGCAGGAGTTCGCCTCCCTGGATCGTCGCTCCCGCCTTTGCCCGGTAACGGCCGGTCTTGTGGTCGGTAACCCGCAGGACCCCGGCCGGGGTCCGCTCGATCAGATCGATCGCGCCGCGGAGCTTCAATCCGACGCCGAGGTCGACGGGCTCGCCCACGGAGTGCGCGTCGCGGTTGGGATCCCGCGGGAGCCCGAAGGAAAGCTCGAAGCGCCACGGCTCGAACGGCGACTTACTGTCGCGCTCGTGCTGCAGCCATTCCCGCAGGTCCTGACGGATCGCTTCGATGCCGTCGTCCCACACCCGATCGATCGCGGGGACGAGACCGTCGCGAAAGTCCCCCGCCACCTTCTCGAGCACCTCCTCCAGGAGTTCGGACACCCGCACGGCGTTCTCCGGCCCCACCGGCAGGAGGGGCCGCTCCTTCGTGCTCTCGGCCTGGAGCCGGGTCAGGAGTTCGAACTGGACCTGGTGCACGAGGGAACCCCGCTGCAGCGGGTCGAGCGCCTCGATCCCGACCGGTTCCTCGCGCGGGCGCAGCCCCTGGATCGCCTGGAGATAGAAGCGGTAGGGGCACGCCGCGAAGTGCTGCAGCGCCGTCGCCGAATAGGGACGCGCGCCGAGCGACCGTTCCGCCAGCGCTTCCGCCGCCCGCTCGGAGAGTTGAACGAGCCCGTCCGCCCACGTCCAGCGCGGCACCTCCCAGCGGTAGGCACGGAAGCGGAGGGCGCGCGCGAGGTGGGGGTTCGAGTGGAGGAGATGGCCCGCCGCCTTCACCGCGCGTTCTCCGCGAAGATCGTGCCTGTCGAGTTCGTCGAGCACCGCCAGGTCGTACTCGGCCTCGTCGATCGCCTGCGTTCGGGATTTCGGCGCCGGCCATCCGATCCGCGCATCGGAGACTTCCTCCGCCCGCTGTTGAAGTTGCTCGAACCCGGGCAGCCGGCCCTCCGCCGCATGAATCGCCTCGAGCGCATAGAAGGAGGGGACCCGGGGCCGGGTCTTCATGGCGTCGATCCGCGGATAGGAGAGGACGATCTGCTTCCGTGCCGCCCCGACCGCGAGCCGGAAGGCGAGCCGCTCCTGCTGAACGCGGTCCCGATTCGTCGGGAGGCGGCCGGGCGCCAGCCGGCGTCGCATCTCGTCGAGGAGGATCGGGTCTTCCCCGATCTTGGGAGGAAAAAGGCGTTCGGCCATGCCGGGGACGAACACGACGTCGAAGGCGAGCCCCCGTGCCGCATCGATGGGCCCGACGAACACGCGGCCGTAGCGATTCGCGGGCGGCGGCTCGGAAACCTCCAGGAGTCGGGGCGTGAGAACGCGCAGGACCTCGTCCAGCCGCACGGGACCCAGAGGCCCCATCGGCGCGAGGTCGGACAACGCGGAGAGTACGTTGCCGGGCCGCCGAAGCGAGCGGGTGGCGAGCGGGGCCAGCACGGCCAGCCAGCTCTCCCAGCGGGCCTCCGCGGGCAGTTCGGATAGTTCCGACAGCAGCGGCAGCACGTACTCCCGGAGGGAGGTGAGATTGGCCCGCATCCCATCGATCCTTGCGAGACGCGGGTCTTCGCCGTCCTCCGCCTCCAGCGCGTCTCGCTTGAACTCGAGTTCCGCGGCATGACCAGCGAGTCGCCGCTCCCACCGATCCAGGCTGCCGACGACGGCCGCGTCGACCAGCAGTTGCTCCCAGCGTCGCGGCACCCGTTCCGCGTCCTCTCCCTCGTCCGGCACCTCGCCGATCGACACGTACTCCGAAAAGCGAAGCGCCGAGTAGTCTTCGGCCCGGCAACGGAGAAGAGCCAGGAAGGCCCGGCCCGCCGGGTCCGGGCGCCGCACGCCGCCCGCGAACCAGGGGCGGATCCCCGCGCGATTGAGAGCCTCTTCCAGATATGGCCGATAGTCCTCGGGCTGCCGGAGCAGGATCGCGCACCGATCGAAGAGTGTTCCGGCCTCGGCGAGCGAGGTGAGTCTCCGGGCGATTTCCACCGTTTCCCGGCCCTCGCCGGGAGCGGAGAACACGGTGACGGCATCGTCCGCCGCGGACTCGGACGGCGCCGGGCCGAAGAGGTGCGCGTGAAGGCGCGCGATCGCCCCAATGGCGGCCCCATCGGTACTGGGCGGATCGTCGAGGCGCGCGCCCGCCTCTTCCAGCGCCCTCCGCGTGCGGTCATCGCCTTCGGGCACGGTGGCAAGCAACTCGCAACCTCGCCCGATGAGGGCCGCGACGAACCGGCCCTCCAGTTCCGTCCAGATCCGGGCGTCGAGAATCAGGCAACGGTCGCCCACGACGCGCGGCCGGGCGTCCGGATCATCGAGCGTCGACAACGCGGCCTCGAACACGCCGGCTCGATCCGTCAGCCCCACCGTCGTCCATACCGCCTCGACCGCTTCGGAGAAGGTGGCGAGATCCGCGTCGACGGGGGCGATTTCGGACGGCGTGATGCCCGCCATGCGGAGCGTCTCCACCGCCCGCCCCACGGCGCGAACGAAGCCGGGCGTGTCCGACACCGCCGCCAGCCGCCCGAGTTTCCGGCGATCGAGCCCCGCCAGCGCCCGCGCCGCGATGGCGTCGCGGGCCACCGCATCGCCGATCGCCCTGCCATCGGAAGCGAGCCGCGAGAGCGCGATCTCGCGGGCCAGGAGGCGCAGCGTGGTGCGGCGCCATCCCATCGCGGCGCCGGCCGTGCGAGCTTCGCGGAGGAGCAGTTCGTGGGGCCCCGACAGCGTCTCGCCGATGACCGTCACGCCCGCCGCGGAGGGTTGCCGTTCGAGCCATTTCCGCGCGGCGTCGAAGCGCACGGCGGCGGTTGGGGAGACGATGAAGCGGGCACGAGGCGCGGGCATGGACACAACCTATCGCCGCGAACGCAACGCGCTATCAACTTCGCCTGAACGGTGCACTGCTTGACGCCGCCGAGTGCCGCGGACGATCCTCAGAAATGACCCTCCTGTACCGCTTCGTCTCCGCGTAGCCGTCCGTGGCCGCCGTCGACCGCCGCGACTTCGTGCGGGGCGCCACGCTGGCCGGCGCCGGGCTCGCCCTCGGCTGCGGCGCGGACGACCGGCCGGCGGCACGGGCGTCGGCGACCGGCGACGCGGCCGGGCCGGCTCCTCCGCTCCTCATCGACCGGGCCAGCGTCTTCGACGTCCGCGCCCGCGCCATGCGCCCGGACACGAGCGTCCTCGTCCGGGCCGGCCGCATCGAAGCCGTCGCCCCCGGCGCCGAGTTGAATGCCGATTCCGACGCCGCGGCGGGCGCGACGCGCATCGACGGGGCCGGCCTCTTCGTCCTCCCCGGACTCATCGACGCGCACGTCCACGTCACTCACATCCTTTACCAGTCGCACATGACCGGGGACGAAGTCCTGCCCTTCTACCTCGGACACGGAGTGACCTCGATCCGGAGCACGGGAGACAACGTCCCGGCCCAGCGCCTCGTCGAACGTTACGCCGACGACCACCCGGAGATCTCCCCGAACGTCTTCCGCTGCAGCTTCCTCATTGACGGCAACCCGCCGTGGCATCCCGACGTCGGCTGGCATCTGGCGACCCCGGCCGACGTGGACCCCTTCGTGGCGGACATGGCGGCGTGGGGCGTGAAGACGCTCAAGCTCTATGTCGGCGCCGGGCGCGACGTCGGGCGCCGCGTGATCGAGGCCGGCCACGAACACGGTCTCGTCGTGAGCGGGCACCTCCTCGACTATCACACGGCGGATGCCGTTCGCGATGGACTCGACTGCATCGAGCACATCTACACCGTGTCCAATTTCCTCCTCGACGACCCCGACGACCGCCACTCGATCAACCTCGACTCGGACGAGGCGCGCCGCCTCATCGACGTCATCGCCGAGCACGGCGCGCGCGTCGACCCGACGCTCATGGTCTTCTGGGGCACGCTCCTCTTCATGGACCTCCCGGAGGTCTACGGACACCCCGACCACGATCCCATGCCGGCCCGCCTCAAGGCGTTCTGGGACAAGGACCGGGAGCGGCGCAGCCTGGACTGGGGCGCGGCCCCGGTCTCGGTGCGCGAGGGGACGTGGGAGAAATACCTGCGGCTCACCGGCATGCTGCATGACGCCGGCGTGCGGCTGCTCGTCGGGACCGACGCCCCGGAGCCGCAGGTCGCGCCGGGCGCCTCGCTGCACCACGAGATGGAGTTCCTCGTCGAAGCCGGCATGCCGGCGCGGGACGTCCTGTCCGCCGCCACGCTCGAGAACGCGCGGATTCTGAAGGAGGAGGAGAACCGCGGCGCGGTCGAGGCGGGGCTGGAGGCCGATCTCGTACTGCTCGAAGCGGACCCTCTCGAGGATATCCGCAACACGAGGCGCATCCGGACCGTCGTGCGCGCCGGACGCGCGCTGGATCCCGCCGAGATCCTGGCCGCGGCGCCGACCGAGTAGTCCCGCAACCGGAGACGCCCTATGCCCGCATTTCGAGACTACGTCGTCCGCACGTTCCTGGCGGCGGGCTTGGCCGTGGCGGCCGTGGTACCACAACCTGTTATCGGTCAACAGATTACAATCGTCGCGGTCGGAGACATCGAATGGTCGCGGGCGACGAAGCCCCCGGCCATGTACTACGACGCGGCCCCGTCCGGCCGCAGCAACGTGCTCTGGCACCGCGGCGACGGCTGGATCCGCGTGCCCTACGCCGCGACACAGGACTCCCGCGACGTTCTCGAAGCGGCGCTCGACACGACCCTGATCACGGAAGACGCGCACCACCTTCGCGCCCATCACTACGGCCTCTCGTTCGAGGATGGGCAGGAAGAGGCGCGCTATCCGTTTCACGGCGCGGCCGACCTTCTGCGCGACGCGGACATCGCCTTCGCCAACCTGGAGACGCCGCTCTCGGACGACGCCCGCTGGAGCGGCGCCTTCCGCACGCCCTCGGCCTTCGCCGACGCCCTCGCCTGGGCGGGAATCGACGTGGTGGCGACGGCGAACAATCATTCGCTCGACGCCGAAGGCGAAGGACTGCTCGACACCATCCATCACCTGCGCCGGGCGGGAGTGGGCCACGCGGGTACGGGACGCGACCTCGCCGACGCCCGCCGACCCTGGATCATCGAGCGCGGCGGGCTCCGTGTCGCGTTCCTCGCGTACGCGCAGTTCGTGAACGACGGAGGGTCCTCATTCGCGACGCCGAGCCAGTCGGGGGTCGTCCCCATGGACCCGCTCCTGATTCGGGAAGACATCGCCCGCGTACGCGACCGGGTCGATTTCGTCGCGGTGAGCTTCCACTGGGGGATCGAGAACAGCCAGGACGTGCACCCGGGCATGCGGGATTTTGCGCACGACGTCCTCGACGCGGGCGCGGACGCCATCCTCGGACACCATCCCCACGTCCCGCGCGGGATCGAGGTTCGCGACGGCAAGCCGGTCGTCTACTCGATGGGGAACTTCATCTTCGGGCATGGGCACGATTACTGGATGGACAACATCGCGGTCCGGCTGCACCTGAGCGCGGAGGGCGTCACGCGGCTGGACGTGCTCCCCATCGCGGGGCGCGGAGACGCCCTGTCCCAGCCGTATCCGCTCGAAGGCGAAGCCGCCCGCACCCTGCTCGAGGACATCCGCGCGCGCTCGGCGGGGTTGGGGACCACACTGCGCATCGAAGGAAACGCCGGAGTCATCGATGTCTCGCGCTGAGATCCGGCCACTCCGTTTCCGGGACCTCCGTCGGGGAGTAGAACGATGAAGACACCGCTTTGGACACTGATCCTCCCGACCGCCGCAGGGCTCGCCTGCGCGGGCGCGAACCCCGGAGGCCCTCCGGAGGGCACTCCCGAACTGACGGCCCTCGACGCGATCTTCGCGGACTTCGCCGGCTCCGAAGGGCCGGGGTGTGCATTCGCCGTTTCACGGGACGGGCAGCAGGTCATGTCGCGCGCCTACGGGATGGCGGATCTGGAGTGGCACATCCCGAACACTCCGGAAACCGTGTTCGAGCCGGGCTCCGTCTCGAAGCAGTTCACCGCCGCGGCCACGATTCTGCTCGCCCTGGATGGACGGATCGATCTCGACGACGACATCCGGGAGTACTTCCCCGAGATGCCCGACTACGGCGAAGCCGTCACCGTGCGGATGCTGATCCACCATACGAGCGGGCTTCGCGACTGGGGTTCGGTCGCCGCCATCCAGGGCTGGCCGCGCTGGAGCCGGGTCCACTCGCACAAGCACGCGCTCGACATCGCGAGCCGCCAGCGCGCCCTGAACTACGAGCCGGGCCGCTACTACTCGTACACGAATACCGGATACAACCTCCAGGCGATGCTCATCGAGCGGGTGACGGGCCAGACCTTCGACGAGTTCTCGCAGGAGCGGATCTTTCGCCCCCTCGGGATGACGAAGACGCAGTGGCGGGACGATTTCACCGAGATCGTGGACGAGCGCTCCATCGGTTACCGGCGCGGCGAGGACGGCGAATGGCACATGCTGATGCCGTTCGAGAACGTCCACGGCAACGGCGGCCTGCTCACGACCGTGGGGGACCTTCTCCGCTTTACGCGCAATCTCGACACCGGCGAGGTCGGCGGGCCGGAATTCGTCCGTCTCATGCACGAGGAGGGCACGCTCGACTCGGGGTGGAAGACCGGCTATGCGGGCGGGCTTCGCGTGGGCGAATACAAGGGCGTGCGCGAGGTGTCGCACGGCGGTTCGACGGCCGCGTACCGGGCTTTCCTCACACGCTATCCGGATCACGGTGTGGCGGTGTCCCTGATGTGCAACGTGGCCGAAGCCGACTCGCGCGGACTCGTCCGCCAGGTGGCGGAACTCTACCTCGCGGACGCGATGGCCGAGGAGCCTCGGGCCGATGCGACAGGGGTGGATGTCGATCCCGCGGACGTCGCCGCCTTCGCCGGCGGATATCGGGATACGCGAACGGGACAGTATCTGGAGCTGACCGCGGACGGTTCATCTCTGCTCATGGGCGGAGGACCCGGCGGGCCGCCGCTCGCGGCCACCAGCGAAACCGGGTTCGCCTCGGCCACGGGCGTATCCATCGCGTTCGAGGGTCCCGCGAGCGCGGGCGAACGTCCTCCCGGCGTCATGGACATGCCCGCCGCGGACGGAGTGCGGATCGAGCCCGTCGGCCCGTTTGAGCCGACGGCGACCGACCTGGCCGCATACGTGGGAGCCTACCGCAGCGATGAAGCCGAAGTGACGTACTGGTTCGAGGTCGAGGACGGGCGGCTCATGTTTCGGGATCGGTACGGGGACGGCGCCGCGCTTGAACCGCTGTATCCCGATGCGTTCAGCCAGGAGTCCCGCACGTTCATCTTCCGACGCGACGAGACCGGCCGGGTTTCGCAGGCAAGTCTGAGCGAGGGACGGGTCTGGGACCTCCGCTTCGAGCGAGTGGAATAGACCGGGACGGGGGGGCGCGGCCGGCGGCGCCCGCCTCGTGCGCGGGCGCGGCTCGACGCCGGATCTCGACGGGGCGGGTGCGGGTGCCGACATTGCACTTCCGGCTGCGCGGACGGCTGCGGCCGGCGACGAAACGGTGCGTGCCGCCATTCAGTCAGGAGGAAGACGATGAAGACACGACTCTGGACCCTCATCCTTCCCCTCGCCGCGGGAATTGCCTGCGCGGACACAGGCGGCGACGATTCGTCCGCGGGGGCCGTCGAACTCGGGGCGCTCGACGCCGTATTCGCGGACTACAGCGCTTCGGACGGCCCCGGGTGCGCCTTCGCGGTCTCGCGGGATGGGCAGCAGGTCATGGCCCGCGCCTACGGCATGGCGAACCTCGAGTGGGACCTGCCGAACACGCCGGAGACCGTGTTCGAGCCGGGCTCGGTCTCGAAGCAGTTCACCGCGGCGGCGACGATCCTGCTCGCGCTGGACGGAAGCATCGACCTCGACGACGACATCCGGGAGTACTTCCCCGAGATGCCCGACTACGGCGAACCCATCACGGTGCGGATGCTCATCCATCACACGAGCGGGCTCCGCGACTGGGGGTCCGTCGCCGGCATCCACGGCTGGGCGCGGACGACCCGGATCCACACGCACAAGCACGCGCTCGACATCGCGAGCCGCCAGCGTGCCCTCAACTATGAGCCGGGCCGCTACTACTCGTACACGAACACCGGCTACAACCTCCAGGCGATGCTCGTGGAGCGGGTGAGCGGACAGACCTTCGACGAGTTCTCGCAGGAGCGGATCTTCGGCCCCCTCGGCATGACGAAGACGCAGTGGCGCGACGATTTCACGGAGATCGTCGAGGAGCGCTCGATCGGATACCGGCGCGGCGACGACGGCGAATGGCACATGCTGATGCCGTTCGAGAACGTGCACGGAAACGGCGGTCTGCTCACGACCGTCGGCGACCTTCTCAAGTTCACCCGCAACCTCGACACCGGCGACGTCGGCGGCCCCGAGTTCATCCGGCTCATGCATGAGCAGGGGATGCTCGACTCGGGCCGGCAGATCAGCTACGCGGGCGGACTCTTCGTCGGCGAGTACAAGGGCGTGCGCGAGGTCCAGCATTCAGGAGGAACCGCGGCGTACCGGGGGTTCCTCACGCGCTTCCCGGACCACGGGCTCGCGGTGTCGGTGATGTGCAACGTGGGCGAGGCCAACCCGGGCGGGCTCGCCCGGGCGGTGGCCGAACTCTACCTCGGCGACGCGGTCAGCGAAGAGGCGTCCGAGGATCCGGCGGGTGCAGACGTCGATCCGGCCCGCGTCGCCGCGTTCGCCGGCGGATACCGCGACACCCGCACGGGTCAGTTCATGGAGCTGACGGCGGACGGCGCCTCGCTCCGCCTGGGCATGGGACCGGGCGGGATGTCCCTCGCCGCCATGAGCGAGACCGAGTTCGCCTCTCCGGCGGGCGTTTCCATCGCCTTTGACGCGCCGGCCGGCGACGGAGCGAGGCCCGGGGCGACCATGGACACGCCGGTCGCCGACGACGTGAGGATCGAACCCGTGGAAGGTTTCGATCCCACCGCGTCGGAGTTGGCCGCCTACGTGGGGGCCTACCACAGCGACGAGGCGGAAGTCACCTACTGGGTCGAGGTCGAAGACGGCGGCCTCGTGTTGAGGGACCGGTACGGGGACGGACCATCGCTGACGCCGGTGTATCCCGATGCGTTCAGGCAGGGAGGCAGCACGTTCATCTTCCGCCGCGACGAGACCGGCCGGGTCACGCGGGCGAGCCTGAGCCAGGGACGCGTCTGGGACCTGAGCTTCGAACGAGTGCAGTAGCGAGACCCGCTCGAACACAGCGAGGCTCTGACAGGGGCGGCTAGATCTCGACGAGGATCTTCCCGTCCGCGCGGCCGGACTCCAGGGCCTCGTGCGCGGACGCCGTCTCCGCGAGGGGGACGGTGGCGGCGATCCGCACGTCCAGTTGTCCGGCGGTGAGCCAGGTGGTGAGGTCCCGGACCGCCGCGCGGCGGGCGGCGGGCGGCAGCAGGTATCCCTGCACGAAATGGATGCGCAGGTCCTTGAAGGCGAGCGGATAGTAGGCGAGCGGCAGTTCCGGGCCGGAGGTTGACGAGTACGACGCGATCGTCCCGTTCTCCCGCACGACCGCGACGTCCGTCTCGAGGTTCGCGGCGAGATCCACCTCGATGACGCGGTCCACGCCCTCCCCATCGGTGAGGTCGAGGACCCGGCGGGCGACGTCCTCCCGCCCGTAGTCGATCGCGTGCCTCGCGCCGCCGCCCCGCGCGACCTCCGCCTTGGCGGCGCTGCTCACCGTAGCGATGACTTCGGCGCCGCCCAGCGTGGCGAGCTGCACTGCCAGGTGGCCGACGGCCCCGGCGCCTCCCTGCACGAGGATCCGCCTTCCGCCCACCGGCCCGTCCCCGTACACGGCGTAGTGCGCCGTACAACCCGGCACTCCGAGGCCCGCGCCGTCCGCGAAGGACGCGTTGTGCGGCAATGGCACAGCCTGCGCCGCCGGCACGGCCGTGTACTCCGCCGCGGTTCCGAACGGACGGGCGCCGCCCTGGGCGTTCCACAGCCAGACGCGCTCGCCGATGCGGGCCCGGTCCACCCCCGCCCCCACCGCATCGATCGTCCCCGCCCCATCCGAGTGCGGTACGATGCGCGGGTGAGGCATCGACAGGCCGATCCAGCCGGCCCGCCGCTTGGTGTCCGACGGATTCACGCCCGAGACGGCCAGCCGCACCCGGACTTCTCCCGCCGCCGGCGCGGGCGCGTCCTGCTGCCCGAACCGGAGCACGTCCCGCGCGGGACCGGTCGTCTCGTACCAGATCGCTTTCACGCGCCGTCTCCCGGTTACATTCCCGCGCCCGCCGCGGGTGCGCCGCAATGGGGCGTACGCCGCCTCCGCGTGCAACGCCCCATCCATCCTCGAACCTTGTACATTCCGGCTTCGCCGGCGCCGGACCGCCGGGGAAACGCACGCCCGGAACACACGCCGTGGGGCTGCAGGATTGCCGGGAGACGATCGTGAACGGAGAGCTGCCGTGAAACTCGAGGGCGCCGTCGCACTCGTGACGGGGGGCGCGCGCCGGCTGGGCCGCGCGCTGTCGCTGGGGCTGGCCGAGGCGGGGTGCGACGTCTTCATCCACTACCGGAGTTCGGCCGCGGCGGCCGACCGCACGGCGAACGAGGTGCGGGCCCTGGGGCGCCGAGCGGCGACGGCCGCGGCCGACCTCTCGCTCCCGGAGCGGATCGACGACCTGTTCGAGGCGTTCGACACGGCGTTCCGGCGCCTCGATATCCTCGTGAACTCCGCCGCGAGCTTCGAGCGCACCCCCTTCGACGAGGCGACGGTCGCGGAATGGGATGCCGCACAGGCGCTCAACCTGCGCGCCCCCTTCCTCATGACGCAGCGGGCGGCCGCCCGAATGCGCGCCGTGCCCGAGCGGCGCGGAAGCCGGGGGGAACCTCGGGCGCCCGGCGTCATAATCAACATGTCGGACATGTCGGCGGTCGCCGCCTGGAAGGGATTTGCGCCGCACGGGGTCAGCAAGGCGGGACTTCTGCACCTGACGGCGCTGACGGCCCGCGAACTGGGCGCGGAGGTGCGCGCGAACGCGATCGTTCCCGGTCCGATTCTTCCGCCTCCCGGCGAGACGGCGGAGGACGCGGCCTGGCGGGAGAAAGGCCGGCGGGTCCCGCTCGGGTGGACCGGAGACCCGGAGTACGTGGCGCACGCGGCGCGGTTCCTGGCCGAGAACGACTATGTGACTGGAGCGACGATCTACGTGGATGGCGGCGAACATCTGCTGACGGGAGGGCGAACCTGATGGCGTCCGATACGGTCATCATCCGCGACCTCCTCGTCCGCGGCATCATCGGAGTCAACGACTGGGAACGAGAGAAGAAACAGGACATCGTGATCAACGTCTCCCTCTCGGTGGACGCGCGGGCGGCGGGCGAGTCCGACGACATCGCGGATGCGCTGAACTACCGGACGCTGACGAAGCGCGTCATCGCGCACGTCGAAACCGCCGAGCCGTATCTCGTGGAAGCCCTCGCGCACCAGATCGCACGGATCGCGATCGTCGACTTCGGCGCGGCGCGGGCGAAGGTCCGGGTGGAGAAGCCCGGCGCGCTGCGCTACGCGCGCTCGGTGGGGATCGAAGTCGAACGGACGGCGGCGGACTACGCGTGAACGGCTCCCCCCGGACCACTCTCCTCACGCTGGGCTCGAACATCGATCCGGAGCGGCATATCGTGGCGGCCCTCGAGGCGCTCGACGAACTGCTGGGCATTGAGGGAGCCTCGCCGATCTACGAAGCGGACCCGGTCGGGAACCCCGGGATGCCCCGCTTCCTGAACGCGGCCGTGCGCATCACGACCCACCTCTCCCCGGGAGAACTGAAGTTCGACGTCATCCGGCCACTGGAGCGCCGCCTCGGACGCGTCCGGACCGCGGACCCCAACGCTCCCCGGACCATCGACATCGACATCGCCGCCGTTCAGGGTCTCGTCGTCGACCAGGAGGAGTTGCGCCTCCCCGACCCGGAGATCCCGACGAGGGCGCATCTGGCGGTGCCCCTCGCGGATGTGGCGCCGGAGTTCCGGCATCCCGACCTCGGAATCACCCTGGGCGAGATCGCGGCCCGCTTCCGCGGCGAACCGGGGCTCGCGAGACGCGACGATGTCCGGTGGCCGTGAACGCGGTGCAACCGTACCTTCCCGCCCCATGATTCCGTCCGCGGCCCTCCCGGAAAGGGGGACTCGCCCTGCTCCGTTCCGGGGCGCGAACGTCGTCCGGCTCCTGTGTCTGCTGGGGCTTCTTCAGACATCCGCAGCGCGGGCTCAGGAACCCTCATCCGCACGCGGGACGGCGGACGGCGCGGGCGCCACCATCGACACCATCCTCATCAGCCGGCAGGACGTCTTCCCGGAGGACGCCGCCGCCAGAAACTTCATCTACCGGCTCGGCAACGGATTGCACGGGACGACGCAGCCCTGGGTCATCCGCCGCGAACTGCTCCTGGGGCCGGGGACGCCCTACGACTCGCTCCTGGCTGCAGAGAGCGAACGAAACCTCCGCCGCCTCGGCCTCTTCCGCCGCGTCCGGGTGGATTCGACGCGGGTCGACGGGAAACTCGCGCTGAGCGTGAGAACGCGGGACGCGTGGAGCCTGCAGCCCCGCTTCACGGGGCGGCTGGCGGCGGACGGCACGCTCACCGGCACCTTCGGGGTCACGGAGATCAACCTCGCGGGCAGCGGAAACGCCATGCGCGTGTGGTACGTCCGCGAAACCGACCGCGACGGGATGGACCTCCGGCTGACGTCGAATCGACTGGCCTCCACCCGGCTCGCGGCCAACGCGACGTGGCTCAACCTGTCGGACCGCGACGTCGTCGCGTGGTACCTGTCGAACCCCTTCCGCGCGCTCTCGGACCGCTCGGCGTTCTACTACGAGGGGCGGGACTTCCGCGGGCGGATCCCGCAGTATGTGCGGCACAGCCCCGACGACCTCCAGACGATCGAGTGGCGGCGGCGAGCCCAGATCCACCGCCTGACGGGGGCGATCGCACCGGTCGCGAATCCAGGGGGGTTCTTCCGCATCGGGGCAACGCTTGAAGTCCGGCACGAAGAGCACCTGCGGATCGAACATCCCGGCATCAACGTGGACAGCCTCGACGCCACCGTGCCGGACTCGGTGTACGGACTCATCGGCGTATATGCCGAGTGGCGGCGCGCCCGTTTCGAGCGCGTCGAACGCTTCAACGGATTCTCCGAGGAAGACCAGGATCTCAGCGACCGCGTGTGGGTGTCCGTCAAGCTCGCGCACGAACGCCTGGGATACCGATCGACCGGCATCGGAACGCGCCTTCTTCTGTCGTCCGGGAGGCGGGCGGGCCCGGCGATTCTCAAGGGTGCGCTCGACGGCGGCGGCCTTTTCACCTCGGCGGGCCTCGACTCCGGCTACGTCTTCGGCACGGGAACGGCGGCGGTGCGGGAGACGGAGCGGAATACGACGTTCCTGCAAGCGTCCGCGGGGATTCAGGAATCGCCCCGTCCCGGCTCCGAGCACGACATCGGCTTCCAGGTATTGCCGCGCCTCTGGGGTCCCCACGCTTTCGTGGGCACCCGCACGTTGCGCGCCACGCTGGAACATCGCTCCTACCTGGTGGACAACTTCTACAACCTTTTCGGGCTCGGCGTAGGCGCGTTCGTCGACTATGGAGGCGCCTGGTATCCGGACCAGGATCGGAGGTTGGGCGGGAACGTCGGGGTCACCGTATTCGGAGGGTCCCCGCTCTCTTCCTTCGCGCAGGTAACGAACCTCAATATCGGTTACCGCTTCGGCGGAGGGATCGGCGACAGCGAAAGATCGAGGTGGGCCTTCAGCGCCGGCGGCGGCTTACGATTCTGACAGACCTTCCAGGGTGGAAGGACGCAGCTAGGGCAGAAGGATGCCGCCGGCCACGAGGAGTTGCTGTCCCCCCTCGAGTTCGTACCTCGCCTCGACGAAGGGCGTGAACCCGTCGAGCGGAAACCGAAAACCCGCAACGACGTTCATCCCGAAGAGCCGCTCTTCGGGACCCTCCAACCCGTCCGCCGGGACCGACTCCCACGCCACGTTCACCCCGCCGCCGACATAGGGGACGAGGTTCGTCACATCGCGGAACGAGAGGTCCCCGAGGACGTTGAAGTTGAGTTCGCGGTAGTCGTAGTCGCCGCCGGGGTCGCCGAGCCCCGAGTCGGGGAAGAAGTAGTCGAAGGAACCGGCAACCCGGATCCCGGGAGCGATCCAGGGCAGCGACATCTGCACGCGCGGGCCGATGCCGAAGTCCGCGTCGTCGCCGAAGGTGACCTGGCCCCCGACCTTGACTTCCTGCGCGGCGAGTGGCGTCCCGAACAGGACGAGCCCGAACAGAACAACGAGCGATCCCGGCCCGCTTCGACGCATGTGCCCTCCTCCGTCTCCCATTCCCGCCATGGGTCTCGATCTCCTCCCGTCCTTCGACAGGAGTGGGACGCCGCCAGGGCGCGGACGGTTGCACCCGGCCCGTCGATCCCGAACTTTCGTCCACCGAGCCCCGTACGAGGACCTATGGAAAGACTCCGCATCCCCAACCTGGCGACGTACCTCCCGGTCGCGCCTTCCGATCTGCTCCTCGCCGCCCCGGTGGCGGCCCGGATCCTCTTCGGGCTGAGCCCGGCCGGGCGGGCGGTGCAGGCGGCGGCGCTCAGCGTGTACGCGGGCAGCGCGCTCATCGACTGGGCGGTTCGTGCGGACGCCCGCCGCGTGGACTTCGAGGATGCCTTCAGCTTTGACCCGCTCTCCCCGCCCCCGGCATCGGAGGAGGAACGGCGACGCGATGTCGAAAGTCTCGTGGAGCGGCTGAACGCGAACTACGTGCCGATGAATACGCCGCGGAAGGAACTGGCGAAACAGGTCGACCTGTGCCTCACCGATTACCTCGCGGAACTCACCGGCCAGCGTCTGGAGACGAGTGCGCAGGTCCGGGAGTTCATGCTCGCGCAGATCGTCTTCCCCTTCGCGCTCGGGGCGGCGGACCCCCTGACGGGGGACGTCGCGATCTTCAGGAGCACAGGCGTCTTCGAACCCCATGTGATCGCGCACGAGTTCTGCCACCGCAAGGGATACATGAAGGAAGTCGAGGCGCAGATCCTCGGCTATCTCGCCCTCGTGGGCTCGGATGAGCCCGTCCTCGAGCAGTCGGCCCACTGCGAGCGCCTGGACCGCCAGCTCTGGGTGCTGGCGGAGCGGGACGCCGCCGCGTACAACGGCCTCCTCGACGACCTCGGCCTCCGGGAGGAGTTGAAGGACGCCTTCGCCGTGCGCCACCCGGCGGAGGGTCCGGTCAGCGGCGTCGTGGGTCCGATGATGAAGAATGCGTACAACGCCCGCATGAAGCTCACGGGGCAGAACGGCCTCTCCGACTACGACGAGGGCTTCACGAACTTCCTCCTCGCAACCGAGCGCACCGCCGCCGCGTGAACCTCCAGGATCCGGCGCTCACCTTCGCCCTCGCCATCACGGCGGGCGTCGTAGCGCAGTCGCTGGCGCGGCACGCGCGCATTCCCGGTATCCTCTTCCTGCTCGCGGCCGGCATCCTCCTCGGGCCCGAGTTCGCGAACATCGTGCGGCCCGGCACGCTGGGCGAAGGCCTCAATCCCATCGTCGGTCTGGCGGTCGCGGTGATCCTTTTCGAGGGCGCGCTGCAACTCAACCTCGACCGGCTGCGGCGCGAGGCGCTGACGATCCGCCGACTGATCACGGTCGGCGCGCTGGTCACGATCGCCGGGGCCACCGTCACGGCGATGCTCGCGCTGGGCTGGAGCCTCCGCATCGCCCTGCTGTTCGGGGCGCTCGTCTCGGTCACGGGCCCGACCGTGATCAACCCGCTCACGCGGCGGATTCGCCTGCGAAACAACCTGCGGACGATCCTCGAGGCGGAAGGCGTGCTCATCGATCCGGTCGGGGCGATCCTCGCGGTCGTCGCGTTCGAACTGGCGCTCGCGTCTACGGCGGGGGACGTGGGGGCCGGCTTCCTCGGCCTCATCACGCGCCTGGGCCTCGGCTCCGTCATCGGCGTGGCGGGAGGGTTCATCATCGGCGGACTGCTGAGGATGCGGCGCGCGGTTCCTTCCGATCTCCGGAACATCTTCACGCTCGCATGCGTCCTCGCGCTCTACCAGGGTTCGCACGCCATCCTGCCGGAGAGCGGCATCATGACCGTCGCCATCGCCGGCCTCGTCGTCGGCAACATGGGGCCCCGGCACGCGCGCGAACTCGTCGAGTTCAAGGAGCAACTCACATTTCTGCTCGTGGGACTCCTCTTCGTCCTCCTGTCGGCGGCGGTGGACCTCGGCGACGTGCGCGCGCTGGGGGCGGGCGGGATCGTGACGGTGATCGTCCTCGTCGCCGTCGTCCGTCCCCTCTGCGTTCTCCTCTGTACCTGGGGCGCCGGCCTGAGCCGCAACGAGCAGGCGTTCCTGGCCTGGCTGGCTCCGCGCGGGATTGTCGCCTTCGCCGTCTCCTCGCTGTTCGCGGCGGAACTCGCACACAGCGGGATGGAGGCGGAAGGCAACGAGCTGCGAGCGATGGTCTTCCTCGTCATCGCGGTCACCGTCGTCGTCCTCGGCGGGACGGGCGGGCTCATGGCGCGCCTGCTGGGGGTACGGAAACCGTCCAACTACGGGTTCGCGGTCGTCGGGGCGAATCCCATCGGACGCGCGCTCGCCCGAACCCTGCGCGCCGCCCGCAGCGGGGATGCACCCATCGTCCTCATCGACACGAACCCGACGGAGGCGGGGGTGGCGGAGGGCGACGGTTTTCGCGTCGTGCTCGGTAACGCGAACGATCCACGCGCGCTCCTGAAGGCCGGGGTCGAATCGCGCCGCGCCCTCGTCGCTCTCACGCCGAACGAAGGCGTGAACCTGCTCATCGCCAAGCGGGTCGAGGAGAGCTGCCCGGGCGTGAGCCGCCTCGTGGCCATCGATCCGCTCACGCCGGGCGTCGAACCCGAGCAGGTCGACGAGAGCGGCGCGTCGGTGCTGTTCGGGCTCGGGCTGGACCACGAGCGCTGGGCGCACGAGTTCCGGCGAGATCGCGTGGAGATCGAACCTCTGGTCTTCGAGGGCCTCGCCGGGCTGCGCATCCCCCAGATCGACGTGCTCGCCGACCGCCGGTTCCCCGCCCTCGCTCTCGTCCATCGCCGCGGCAAGCGGGAACAGCCGGTGTCGAGCGGCACGACGCTGAAGCCCGGCGACGTCGTCTGGTTCGGCTGGCTGCGCGCGCAGGCGGAACTCGTGGAGCCGCGGCTCGCACGGGCCGGATTCCGCCGCCCGGATGTCGAGGGCGCGGAAGGCGGCGGGGAGACGGCGGAGGAAGACACTCCCGGGACCGGTGGCACACCTCCCGTCGAGGGGCCAGATTCGGGTCGATGAAGATCCACACCGCCCGGCGTACGCACGGCTTCACGGAATCCGTGATTCGGATGATGACCCGGCTCTCGAACGAACACGGGGCCATCAACCTGTCGCAGGGTTTCCCCGACTTCGAGTCGCCCGACACGTTGAAGATCGGCGCCGCGCGCGCGATCTACGACGATGTGAACCAGTACGCGATCACATGGGGCGCGAAACGGTACCGGGACGCGCTCGCCGCGAGCTATCGCGACTGGTACGGGCTCGACGTCGATCCGGAGGCGCACCTCACGATCACGTGCGGAGCGACCGAGGCGATGATGGCGGTGCTCCTCGCGGTCGTAGACCCGGGGGAGGAAGTCATCGTCTTCGAGCCGTTCTACGAGAACTACGGCCCGGACACCACGCTCTGCGACGCGACGCCCGTGTTCGTGCCGCTGACCGCGGAGTGGCAGATCGACTTCGACCGCCTGCGGGCGGCGTTCAGCGACCGGACGCGCGCGATCATCGTGAACACCCCGAACAACCCCACGGGCCGCGTGTTCAGGCGAGACGAACTCGAGAAGATCGCGATCCTGTGCCAGGAGTTCGACGCGTACGCGATCACGGACGAGGTCTACGAGCACATCCTCTACGACGGCGCGCGGCACATTCCGATGGCAACGCTTCCCGGCATGCGGGACCGGACGATCACGATCAGCGCCGCCTCGAAGACGTTCGCGGTCACCGGTTGGAGGATGGGGACGATCGTGGCGCACCCGGAGTTGTCGGACGCCATCCGCAAGGTCCACGACTTCCTCACCGTGGGAGCCGCCGCGCCCCTTCAGGAAGGCGTGGCCACCGGCCTCGAGATGCTTCCGCCGTCCTACTATGAGGGGCTCGCCGATGTGTACGGCGCGAAACGGGACCTCTTCTATCCCGCGCTCATCGAAGCCGGGTTCCAATGCCTCGAGCCGGAAGGCGCGTACTACGTCCTCGCGGACTTCTCGGATCTCTCGGATCTGCCGGACGACGAATTCGCGTTCTGGCTCACGCGCACGGTGGGCGTGGCTCCCGTCCCCGGATCCAGTTTCTTCCACAACCCGGAGGATGGGCGCAAGCTCGTGCGGTTCGCGTTCTGCAAGACGGAGGCGTTGCTCGAGCAGGCCGCCGAGCGGCTCGTGACGATCAGAGCCCGGGTTTGAGGCTCCCTTCGGTCGAGCGGCTCGCGGCGGCGGCGTGGGTCACGGCGCGGCGGTTCCCGGTCGTTCTGACCTGCGCGGTCGTCGCCGCTATCGCCGCGATGCGGGCGATCAACGCGGAAACGGCGCTCGAGCTGCGCCTCGTAGCCACGGCCAGTCTCGGCCTGCCGCTGCTGACCGGACTCACCCTGTTCGCGGAGCGGTGGAAGCTCCCGTGGCCGCGGCACTGGGCGCTGCGCGGACTCGGCGTGGCGGTGCTCGCCCTCTACTACTGGCAGTGGCCGAACTGGGGCGAGAACATCGCCGGCCTCCGCCATTTTCACCTGACGGCGACCCTGCATCTGCTCGTCGCCTTCATCGCCTATCTCGGCGTCCGCGAGCCGAACGGCTTCTGGCACTTCAACCGCACGCTTTTCTTCCGGTTCGGCCTCGGGGCGATCTACACGGGTGTCCTCTTCGGCGGACTCTCCATCGCCATGTTCGGCATCGAGAACCTCTTCAACATCAACATCGCCGATGAGAACTACGGCCGGCTCTTCTTCTTCCTCGGATTCGTCTTCCAGACGTGGTTCGTGCTCGCGGGCGTGCCGGACGATTTCGAGCAACTGGAACGCCGCGACGACTACCCCGCGGGTCTGCGCGTCTTCGCGCAGTACGTGCTCCTCCCGCTCGTCGCCGTATACCTGATCATCCTCACCGCCTACCTCGGGCGCGTCGTCATCACGACGACGTGGCCCAGCGGGTGGATCGGACTTCTCGTCTCCGCCCTCGCCGCCTTCGGCATCCTGTCGCTCCTCCTCGTGCATCCCCGGCGCGGACGGGAAGGCCACGCGTGGATCGACACATACGCCCGCATCTTCTGGATTCTCATCATCCCGTCCATCGTCATGCTCCTGCTCGCCATCGGGCAGCGCATCGAGCAATACGGGATCACCGAGCGCCGGTATCTCCTGCTCCTCCTCGGCGTCTGGCTGGCGGGAGCCGCCCTTTTCTACACGGTGACGCGGTCGCGCGAGATCAAGGGGATTCCGCTGACGCTGGCCGTCATCGGCGCGGTCACTTTCGTCGGCCCCTGGTCCGCCTACGCCGTGGCCGAGCGGAGCCAGGTGGGCCGGATCGAGGATCTGCTCTCGACGCACGGAGTCCTGGCGGATGGCCGCATCTCGCCGGCCTCCATCGAGATCCCGCCCGAGGACTGGCAGCAGATCAACGATGTCCTGCTCTACCTGATTTCGTGGCACGGGACGTCCGCCATCGACGAGTGGTTCGAGGACGGCGTAGCGACGGTGGATACGATCGGAGATGGAATGGCGGCCTCGTTGAGGGTCGCGGAGGCCGGACGCCGGGCGACGCTCATCGCCGACCACCTCGGGCTCGTGCCCTCGGAGGGACTGCTCGCGGACCCCTTCGGGTTCGTCGACATCTCGCCTCCCGGGGGCCGAAACGCGGCCGTCGACGTGTCCGGCTTCGACCGGGCCGTCTTCGAGCGGAACCTCCTGGGGGGACGCTACCCGTTCGAGGGCGACTCCCTCACCTTCGAGGCCGCCGCGGACAGCCTCGGGACGACAATCCGGCTCGGCGGAGACGAACTCGCCACGGTCTCGTTCGCCGAACTCATCGCGCGCGCCGGACGCTTCGGGACCACGACGGCGCCCGGAAGAGTGCAACTGCCGCCGGACTCCCTTCGACTCGACATCACCGGGACGGACGTGACGGCCCGCATCCAGGTCACGCTGCTGCGGCTCCGCGACAGCGACGGGGAGCTGCGGCTCACCCGCGTGACCGGTACGCTGCTCCTCACGAGCGGCGAGGCTCCCCCACCCTAGGGGTCTGCCGCGGTCCGCCGGCCAGCGACGGCGACGGACAACCTTTCGGATCAGGATCCGGTCGTATGGGTTGGAACCTGACCGCGCGCCCGAGCGTATGTCAGAAGGACACTCGACCTCCTCCCTGGAGCCGCCGTGATGTTCATTCGAAGAGTCGCCGCCGCCTTCACCCTCTGGGCCCTCGCGATCTGCGTCTGGGCCGCCCTTTCCCACCTCACGAGCCTGCCCGGGCCGGCGAAGGCGAGTACGGCGACCCTGGAGGGGATCGCGAACCTCATCGAACGGGCGGATCCGCCGGGTCCGACCCGCGCGCCCCGGTTTGCAGCGGAGCAATTGCGCCGGACGGCACACACCGCCGGGCGGATCAACGGAGGCGTCGAGCGCGCCATCGCGGCGTGGCTGGACCGCCTCGGGCACCGCGCCGCCCACGGCCAAGCCGACGTGGCCATCTTCGACAACGGCCGCATCACGATCCGGATGGACGCGAGATCCAATGTGGCCGGCGCGCGGGTCGCGCGGGTGGAGGGACTCGGTGCGATGCGCATCGCCGCGCGAAATCCGGTACGGGCGCGAGACGCGGGATTCTGGATCGACCGGACCGTGACGGCCCCGGCCGGGTCGTCCGAGGGGGATGTCAGGCTGCGCGCCGCGCGACACGGGGAGACGTTCTCCCTGAAAGCCGCGGAGGCGGGGTCCGCGCTGCACGAGGCGGAGGTCCAGTTGGACGTCGATGCCAACCTCGACCGGGACAAGCTCAAGGAGCGGCTCGAGAAGCTGCTCGACCTGCTCGAAGACCTTCAGAACGTCGAGGGCGGCCGGTAGCCCGCGAGTTTCCGGGACAAGCCACCGGAACCCCATGACGCGCCAGGGCACGCGGGCCGGCGCGGCCGCGATGCTGGCCGCGGTCTCGCTCACAGGTGTCGTCCCCCCCGCATGCGCGCAGGCGGCGCACGCGGGCCACGCCGGATCGCCGGAAGGGGGGCGGCCGACCACGTCGACGGCGAGCATCCGGGTCGTCGATGACCCGGACCACAAGGAACTCGCGGTCATCCTGGGGCCGATCGACCTCCCCGCCCGCTCATCCCATCACATGGCCCAGTTGCCCGTGCAGGAAGGCGTCATCCCCTTCGACCTGACGATCCGCGGCTATCGCACGCACATCATCGACGGCGACGGCGAGCCGGTCCCGCGTGTCGTCCTGCATCACATGAATCTGCTCGATCCGGGGCGGCGGGAGCTGTTCCTGCCGATCATGCTGCGGGTCCTGGCCGCGAGCCATGAGACCCGGCCCGTGAGCTTTCCCGGATGGCTGTTCGGCATTCCGATGAAGGGCGGTTCGAGGTTCCTCGCGCTCACCATGCTGCACAATCCGACGGAAGCGGACTACGAGGGCGTCACAGTCCACCTGACGCTGGAGTACGAGCGCCTCGCCCGCCTGCCCGTCTACCCCGTGGCACCGTTTCACCTCGACGCGATGTACCCCGAGGTCTCCGCGACGAAGGCCTGGGACCTTCCGCCCGGCCATTCCGTCAAGACGTGGGACGCGAGTCCGGCGATCCGCGGGCTCATCATCGGCCTCGGCGGTCATCTCCACGCGCACGCCTCCCGACTCCGGTTCGAGAACCTGTCGACGGGCGAGGTGCTGTACGACATCCGGCCCAGGCTCGATGAGGCTGGGCACGTCGTGGACATCCCGGCGCTCACGCACCGGGGGCGCGGCGTGGGCGCGCTCGTCGTCCCCGAGCATCGCTACCGGATCACCGTCGAGTACCGGAACCCGTTCGACGCGGTGATCGAGGACGGCGGCATGGGTTCCATCGCCGGCGCCTTCATCCCGCTGGAGGACTGGCCCGCCGCCGATCCCCGCGAGGCGTTGTTCGCCGCCGACTACGACTGGGTCCTCCGCAGCCAGGTCGAACACGGGGTCGTGCACGAAGGACACGGCAAACCCGCCGGACGCTGACGCCCGGCCGGCCCGTCGCGACGGGCCGCTCAGTTGCTCAGTTGTCCCGGCTGTACTCCGTGCGACCGCCGACGATCGTGTAGTCCACGACGGTCTCGAGGATCTCGTCCGCGGGAATCGTGAGAATGTCCCGGGACAGGACCGTGATGTCCGCCAGCTTCCCGACTTCGAGCGTCCCCTTGAGGTCTTCCTCGAACGCGGCATACGCGTTGGCCCACGTATAGGAACGCAGCGCCTCTTCGCGCGTCATCGTCTGCCCCTCGAAGAAGGTCTCGCCACCCTCGATCACGCGCGTGACGGTGCAGTGGAAGCTCGCCAGGGGGTCCGCGTCCTCGACCGGGACATCCGTGCCGTTCGTCACGATGACGCCGGCCCGCATGAAGTCCCGCCATACGTAGGCGCCCGAGCGCGCCCGGCCCGGCCCGAGCCGGAGGATGACCCAGGGGCCGTCGGAGCAGGCGTGGACGCCCTGCATTGAGGCGATGACCCCGAGTGCGGCGAAGCGCGGAATGTCCGCCGGATTGACATGCTGCGCGTGCTCGATCCTCCAGCGCAGGTCGCTCATGTCCGCGTGGTCGTTGAAGGTGCGCTCGTACAGGTCGAGCACCTCGCGGTTCGCGCGGTCGCCGATCGCATGCGTATTGACCTGATAGCCCCGCTCGATCGCGAGCCGCGCAATGCGCTCGATCTCCTCCGGCGGCGTCGTCGGCAGTCCGATGGAGGCTGGCATGTCCGCGTAGGGCTCGAGCAGCCAGGCGCCGTGCGACCCGAGCGCCCCATCCGCGACCTGCTTGATCGACCGCACGGTGAGCCGGTCGCCCCCATATCCCACCATGTAGTATTCGTCCAGCCGCCCCTCGAGCGTCGCCATCCCACCCTGCAGCATCACGTAAAGCCGCACGGGCAGCGCGCCCTCGTCCGCGAGCGTCCTGAGCAGGTCCACCGTCCCGAAGCCGGAACCCGCATCCTGGAAGCTCGTGACTCCCTTCCGCAGCAGCTCCTCGTTCGCGAGCCGCACCTGTTCGCGCGCCCGCGCCTCGCGCTCGGCCTCGGAGCGGCTCGCCTCCTCCTCGGCGAACACCGCCCGCGCCAGGCGCTGCGCGGTCTCCCTCAGGACGCCGGTAGGCCGCCCCGTCTCGTCGTGCACGATCTCGCCGCCCGGAGGGTTGGGCGTGTCGGCGTCGATCCCGGCCAGTTCGAGCGCCCTCGCGTTCACGAAGGAAGCGTGCCCGCTCGCGTGCGTGAGAATGACCGGATTGGCGGGGCTCACCGCGCTGAGGCCGTCGTGGACCGGCTGCCCCTCGACCATGGGATCCGGCGCCTCGCTCCACTTCTCCTGGTGCCATCCCCTGCCGCTGATCCAGGCGCCCGGTTCCGCGCTCGAGGCCGCCTCGCCCACCAGGCTGACGATGTCAGCCCAGGTGTCGGCGGTCGTCAGGTCGAGGATCATGCGCGCGTTCCCCAGGCCCATGAAATGACCGTGGCCTTCGATGAACCCCGGGATCGCGAGCCGGCCCCCAAGGTCGATCACTTCAGTGCCCTCCCCGATCCATCGGGAGACGTCGTCGTCCGCCCCGAGGGCGACGATCCGCCCCTCCCGCGACGCGAGCGCGCTGACCACTTCCCCGCCCTCGCCCGCCAGGGTCGCGATCTTCCCGTTGGTGAGGACGAGTTCGGCCACGTCCGCGGGCGGATCCGCGGCCGTCGCGCCACCCGCTTCCGCCGAATCCCCGGCGTCGGTCACGCAGGCCGCCAGGGCCAGAAGGAGAAACGGTCGGACGAAAACGGACGGAGCTTCGCGATGTCGAATCATGGCGTACCTGGCCTCGCTGTGAGCGGTTCGGCTGATCATAGCGGCCCGTCATTCGTGGCGCACAGGACTCGCGCGGGATCCGCCCTTTCGGCTATCCCGTCCAAGCCCGCGCGGGTACGTTCAGCCGACGCCTGCGGGGTCCCGGGCGCTCCTCGGATCTTCCGCAAACGAGGTGAGAGAGGACCGACGCAATGGGGATAAAGCGCAACGCAGGAAGGTGGGGAGCCGGCCTCGCGCTGGGTCTCGTCTGCGCCCTTCCGCCGGCGGCCGAGGCCCAGATCGGCATCCTCGCGGGCTACAACCGCGACACGCTCGCCGAGTTCCTGCCGGAGAACGGATTCGATCTCACGGATCTCACCGATGGATATCACGTCGGCGTGTTCCTGAACCTCAACCTCGCGACCTTCTCCGTCCGGCCGGCACTCATCTACCACCGCATGCCGGAACTCGTCGCGATGGCCGGCGACGAACGGGTCCAATTCGACATCGACATGGTGGAAATCCCGCTGGACTTTCGCGTCCGGCTCCCCCTGCCGGCGGTTCAGCCCTATGTGCTGGGCGGGCCCGTCCTGACCTTCCCGTCGAGCACCTTTTCAGGCGTGGACGACCTCCTCACGGCGCGCCCGGTTCGGGCGGAGTTCGGCGTCGGCGTCGAACTCGACCTCGGTTTCCGGCTGTGGCCGGAAGTCCGCTACGGATTCGGAATCAGCTCGCTCATGGGATCCGATGTCGCCGTCGGGTCCCGGGTTCTCCAAGGAGATGGAGAGCCGCGCCACGACACCCTGACCCTCCGGTTGGGCATCAGCTTCTAGTGTCGCGGCGGGACCCGGCCGGCGTCGTGTCCCACTTCTACGCGCCTGCGGCGCTCCACAGGCTCGCGGGACTTGACCCTTCGACCGTCCGCTCGCCATTTTGAACCCGAATACCCGAACAAATACCGAAATACGCCAGTTGGGAGACGATGCGCGAAGTTACGGAGAAACGGCGTTCGATTCGAGGACGCGGAAGCGCGCACAACCCGGCGAACCGCTTCCTCCCTCTCGCGGTCGAGCGGGAGGCCTGGACGCTCGCGTCCGATCCGGATCCGCAAACCGAGATTCTTGAGGACCGCTCCCGCACGATCATCTCCTACAACAACAGCCCGGACCTCGGATTCGACGCCAGCCTGAACCCGTACCGCGGCTGCGAGACGGGCTGTTCGTACTGCTACGCGCGACCCACGCACGAATACTTCGGGTTCTCCGCGGGACTCGACTTCGAGAGCCGGATTCTGGCGAAGCCGGAGGCCCCGGCGCTGCTCACACGGGAGCTGGCCTCACCACGGTGGGAACCCCAGGTGCTCATACTCAGCGGCGTCACGGACCCGTATCAGCCTCTGGAGCGTCGCCTCGGGATCACTCGCCGCTGCCTCGAGGTACTGGCCGAAGCCCGGAACCCGGTCGGGATCGTGACGAAGCACCACCGGGTGACGCGGGACGTCGACCTTCTGCGCGAACTCGCGCGTTTCGACGCGGTGCACGTCCAACTTTCCATCACGACGCTGGACCGCTCGCTGCAGCGAAAACTGGAGCCGCGGGCCTCGACCCCCGAGCGGCGGCTCGACGCGATCGCGCGGCTGGCGGATGCCGGCATCCCGGTGGGCGTGAACGTGGCGCCCGTGATTCCCGGACTCACGGACCATGAGATCCCGGCCATCCTGGAGGAGGCCGCGAAGGCGGGGGCGGGGCGGGCGATCTACATCATGCTTCGCCTCCCATTCGGGGTCGCCGCCCTGTTCGAGGACTGGCTGCGGCGTAACTGTCCGGACCGGGCGGAGAAGGTGCTCAACCGCATGCGGGAGTTGAGAGGCGGGAGCCTCTATGCGTCGAACTACGGGGAGCGGATGCGCGGTCGCGGCCCGTTTGCCGAACAGGTCGCGCGGCTCTTCTCACTCGCGCGTGCGAAGCACGGGATCGAGCCGCGCGACTACGACCTGTCGGCGGAACACTTCCGGCCGCCGCGGGCCGGCCCCCAACTGGGCCTGTTCGACTAGCTCCCCGGTTACGGCCCTGGCGGGCCGAGTTCGTCTACGCCCCGCCGCCACCTGAAGGGACGTTCCCGGTCCTCCAGTTCAACCGTAAGCGTCTGCTCCGCGCCATCGCGGACGATGCGGACCGACACCTCCCCCGACTCGAGATCGGCCAACGCCCGGCGCAGGTCGCTGGGGTCGTCGATGTCCTCGTCGCCGAGTCCGACGATCACATCGCCCGCCCGCAGACCGCCCTCCGCCGCCGGCGTATCCTCGTACACCGAGGTGACGAGCACGCCGCCCTCCACGCCGAAGTACTCCGCGAGCTGGTCGCCCAGGCTCTGCGTGTTCGCGCCGAGTCGCGGGCGCCCCGCCAGGTAGAAGATGCGATCCGCCCCCTCCGCGACCCCCTCCTGCGCCTCGCGGACCCGCACCGCCAACTCGCGCGCCCGTTCCTCCAGGCCGCGCGCGCGTTCCCGCGCGTCGCTCGCAGACGGGGCGTAGACCCGCGACAGGTCGATCTGCGGAGATATGAACGTCAGGCCGCGTGCCCCCGAGAGGATGCCCATGCGGTCGCCGAGCTCAACGGATACTTCGCGTTCCGCTCCGTCGCGGAGCACCGTCAGATCCACGACGCGCCCGGGCGGCGTCTCGCCCACCAGCCGCCGCAGTTCCGCCACGCTCTCGACGCGCTCGCCGTACCAGGCCACGACGACGTCCCCTTCCTCGATGCCGGCTTCCGCCGCCGGTTCACCGTCGATGACGCCGTCGATGTAGACGCCGTACGGGCGAGACATCCCGAGTTCCGAAGCGCGCTCCCCGTCGACATCCAGGATCTGCACTCCGAGGTACGCGCCACCCCCGGAAAAGGCGATCCGGACCTGTTCGCGCCGCTCGTCCTCGTCCTCCTCCTGGGCCGCGGCCGGCGCCAAGCCCGCGCACAACCCGGCAACCAGCGTTACCGCAAGCCCGGCGGCGAGCGAATCCTTCCAGTTCTTCATGTATCCTCCCTCGGGATCGTTCCCCCAAGTGGTGAACTACGGCCTTCATGTCGGCCTTCGTTTCCTGAAGGGTCCGACACCCCGGGGAGGGCGGTCGGTTGCCCGGCTCAGCGGTCCGGTGCGAAGAAGAGGGGGATGCCTCCCTCGGTCGGCGCGATGACCATGTTGTTGCTCCCCTCGCCGATCCGCCCGAGCATCTCCAGGTAGCGCCAGTACAGGTAGCGCTGGCCCGAGATGCCGGCGAGGCTCTCCGCGATGATGTCCTGCGCATCCCGGATCCCCTCGGCCTCGGCGCGCTGCTGGTTCGCCTGCTCGACCACGACCTGGGTCTGGTACTGCTCGGACTGCACCTGCTGCTCGCGCGACAGCTTGGCCTCGATCGCCTGGCGGATCGTCTCCGGCGGCACGACCTCGCGCACGAAGAAATCGGTGATCTCGAGGCCGCGCGGATTGAGGCGGTCCGTCATCAGCGCTTCGATGCGGCCGGAGATGCCCGCCCTGGTGGTGGACAGGATTTCCGACGCCTCGATCTCCGCGATCGCGTCCCGGATTGCGGAGCGATACGTGTTGTAGACGAACGAAGCGACCGCGTTCTCGTTGCCCACCGTGAGATAGAGATGGACGGCGCTGTCCGGGTTGATGCGGTAGCGGTAGGCCGCGTCGACCGCGATCTGGAGCTGGTCCGAGGTGAGAGCGTCGAGGCGCTCGGCCTGTCCGCCCGCGGGATACTGGACCTCGCGCAGCGGATAGTTCGTCCACGAGCGCAGGACGTTGTGGTACAGCCCCTGCGTGTACGGGCGGGACGCCACGGCGCCGGTCACCGGGTTCCGCTTGACCGCCACTTCGTACTCGTCGACGCGGTTGAAGCCGAACACGAACAGGATGAGTACGAAGAGAACCCCGGCGACGGCGGCCACCGTGCCGATGCGAAGCGATTTCACTGATTGAGCCATTCTCGTCCTCCCAAAAACCGAGACAGTGCCCGCGGGCGGCGAGGCCGCGCGGACGGTATCGTACGTGGGTTTGCAGCAAGATAAGCGCCCGGTCGCGCCCGTCCCACCTCGCGGGCCGGACCGTACGTCCGCAACTACACTCCTGGCGGGAGGATCATTCGTGATTCGACAGATGTTTCGCGCGGCTCTGATGGCACCGGCGGTTGCGTGGGGCTGCTCGGCCCCCGCCCCCGATTACGATGTCCTCATCCGCGGGGGGACGGTCTACGACGGGTCCGGAGACCCGCCACGTGTGGCGGATGTGGCGATCGCCGGCGACACGATCGCGGGCATCGGCGACTTCGCCTCCGCCTCCGCCGGCACGACGATCGACGCCGTCGGGCTCGCGGCGACTCCCGGGTTCATCAACATGCTCTCGTGGGCGACCGAATCGCTCATCGTCGACGGTCGTTCGCTGAGCGACATCCGCCAGGGCGTCACGCTCGAGGTGTTCGGCGAGGGCAACTCCATGGGACCGCTGAGTCCGGAGATGAAGGCGGACATGCTCTCCCGCCAGGGCGATGTGCGCTTCGAGGTTCTGTGGACTTCGCTCGGCGAGTACCTGGACCACCTGGTGGAACGCGGCGTCGCGACCAACGTGGCCTCCTACGTCGGGGCCACGACCGTGCGCGTGCATGAGATCGGCCACGAGGACCGGCCCCCGACGCCCGAGGAGCTCGGGCGGATGCAGGACCTCGTGCGGGAGGCGATGCGCGAGGGCGCCGTCGGCGTCGGATCGTCGCTCATCTACGCGCCGGCCTTCTACGCGGACACCGATGAGCTCATTGCGCTCGCGAGCGCGGCCGGGGAGTTCGGCGGCGGCTATATCTCCCACCTGCGGAGCGAGGGGAACCGGCTCACCGAGTCGGTGGACGAACTGATCGCGATCGCCCGGGAAGCCGGCGTGCGGGCGGAGATCTACCATCTGAAGGCCGCCGGAAGCGACAACTGGGCGAAGCTGGACGCGGTCATCGAGCGCGTGGAGCGGGCCCGCGAGGAGGGACTCGAGATCACGGCCGACATGTACACTTACACGGCGGGCTCGACCGGGCTCGATGCGGCGATGCCGCCGTGGATCCACGAGGGCGGGCACGCGGCGATGATCGAGCGGCTCCGCGATCCCGAGACCCGCGAGCGGATCGCGGCGGAGATGCGGACGCCCACGGACGAGTGGGAGAACCTGCTGCTCGCGGCCGGCTCGCCCGACCGCGCCCTCCTCGTCGGCTTCCGGCAGGATTCCCTCAAGTATCTGACGGGCCGGACGCTCGCCGACGTGGCGGAGTCGCGGGGCACAGGCATCGAAGAGACCGCGATGGACCTCGTCGTGCAGGACGACAGCCGCGTGGGGACAGTCTACTTCATGATGTCCGAGGACAACGTGCGGCGTCAGATCGCGATTCCGTGGGTGAGCTACGGGTCCGACGCGGGATCGCTCGCCCCGGAGGAGCCCTTCGTGCGCTCGAGCACGCACCCGCGTGCGTACGGCAACTTCTCCCGGCTCCTCGGCCGGTACGTGCGCGACGAAGGCATCATCCCGCTGGAGGAGGCCATCCGGAAACTCACATCGCTGCCGGCGGCCAACCTCAGGCTGGAGGGACGCGGCCGTCTCGCGCCCGGGTATTTCGCCGACGTCGTGATCTTCGATCCCGCCACGATCGCGGATCACGCGACGTTCGAGGATCCGCACCAGCTTGCAACGGGCGTGCGCGACGTGTTCGTGAACGGCGTACAGGTCCTGTCGGCGGAGGAGCCGACGGGCGCCACGCCCGGGCGCGTGGTCCGGGGCCCCGGCTGGGAGGGCGCCTCCCGCTGACCTCTCCGGGTGGTGTTGACCGTGGTATAGCAGAGTTTATATAGTATACTATATCGATACTGATATAGCGTACCCTGGACGGCCCCATGAGCCTCGATCACATCCTTCTCGGCCTGCTGCGGAAGCCGGCGAGCGGGTACGACCTGAAGGACGCCTTCAGCGAGACCGTCGCGCACTTCTGGTCAGCCGAACTCAGCCAGATCTACCCCACCCTCAAGCGTCTTGAAGAGCGGGGGCTGCTCCGAAGCCGGCTCGAACCCTCCCCGAAGGGACCGGACCGCCGCGTCTACACGTTGACCGGGGAGGGGCGGGCGGAACTGCGCCGCTGGGTGCGCAGCGGGCCGGTGGTCGGAGTCGAACGGTTCGCCTACCTCGCGCAGCTCTACTTCATGAGCGCGGCCGACGACCTCCGCGAGACGCGTGCCTTCATGGTGGACCTGCGCGACCACCTGGCGGGCCGGCTCGCGGAACTGCGGACGATCGAACGGAGGATCCTCGCTGCCCACGGCGACCAGCCGGACAGGTACAGTGACGACGGGTTTCACCGCTTCGCGACGCTGCGCATGGGCATCGATTCCATCGGTGCGAAGGTGACCTGGTGCGACCTGACGCTGGCGGCCATCGACCGGCGGCTCGCCTCCCCGCCGGAACCCGCGCCGTGATCCCGCTACTCGAAGCCCTCCTCCGGATACACGTGGCGGCCGGCTTCGTCGGCCTCGTCGCGTTCTGGATTCCGGTGTTCGCCCGCAAGGGCGGCCGGGCGCACGTGCGGGCGGGGCTCGTCTACACCTGGTGCGCCTACGTCGTGACGCTGTCGGCGGTCGTTCTGGCGGCGGGACGGTTCGCGTCCCATCTGAGTCAGGGTATCGGCGTGGCGGAACGACCCGACCTCTACGGCCTCCCCCTGTTTCTCGGCTACCTCGGCGTGACGACGTTCGCGGCGGTGCGCCAGGCGATGAGGGCCGTCGCCACACGACGGGTGCCGGAAACGCTGCGGACGCCGTTCCACGAAGTCCTCGCCTGGGCATCCATCGCGGGGAGCGTCACCGTCATCGCGTTCGCGCTCGGGCTGTGGTCCAATATCTCGCCGATCCTGCTGGGGTTGAGTCCGATCGGCCTCCTCACGGGGTCGCGCATGCTGCGACTCATGAGGAAGCCCGGCCAGGAGCCCATGGGCTGGTTCTACAGCCACATGGCGTCGATGCTGGCGGGCGGCATCGCGTTTCACACCGCGTTCGCCGTCTTCGGCGCGCCACGCCTGTGGGACTACGCGATCGCGGGACCGTTCGCCCTCGTGCCGTGGCTGCTCCCAACCGCGATCGGCGTCCCGGCCATCGTCATCTGGACGCGACGCTACCGGCGGAAGTTCAGGTCCGCCGCACGCCGCGCGGCTCCCGGCCAGGTCGTGTCCCGGCGCTAGTTTCCGCGCGCGCCGCCGTCGAAGGCGCGGCTGTCGGAGGCGCCCCAACGGAGTCCCGTGTCCCAGTCGATGTAGATGCCCATCGCCTGCCCCTGCCCGCCCCGGGTCCGCGTCACGTGTCCCATGCCTTCGTAGAGGCGCTTCGTATCGGGCGAGAAGCCCCACTCCTCGAGCGAGGTCACGTCGGGCAGCCACTGGTGGTGGATGCGAGGCGACTCGATGGCCCGGCCGAACTCCGACCCGGTCATCCCGTGGTCGACGACGTTCAGCACGACCTGCAGCGTGGTGTTGATGATCGTCCGCCCCCCCGGGCTCCCGATCGCGAGCACGGGCCGGCCGTCTCGCGCGACGATCGTCGGCGTCATGCTGGACAGCGGTTGCTTCTCGGGCGCCACGAGATTGGGCGGCGTCCCGATCGTGCCGCGTGAATTCGTGCGGCCCGGGACCGCGTTGAAGTCGCCAAGTTCGTTGTTCAGCAGAAAACCGGCGCCGGGGACGACGATGCTGGACCCGTAGCCGAACTCCAGCGTGTAGGTGACCGCGACCGCGTTCCCCTCGGAGTCGACGACGGAGTAGTGGGTCGTCTCCTCGCTCTCCTGGAGGAAGGCTCCGTTGAAGGCCGCCGAATCGCTCCTGGAAGCCCTCTCCATGTCGATGCTGGCCCTAAGGCGACCGGCGTACTCCTTGGAGGTCAGACGGTCGATCGGCATGTCGGGATTGAACTTCGGGTCTCCGAGATGGAGCGCCCGGTCCGCGTACGAGCGCCGCATCGCTTCGGTGAGCAGATGCAGGTAGAGCGCCGAGTTGTGTCCGAGCTCCGCGAGGTCGTATCCCTCGAGGATATTGAGCATCTCCACGAGCCCCGTACCGCCCGAACTCGGCGGCGGCATCGAATAGACGTCGTAGCCGCGGTACGTGCCGTGGATCGGGGTCAACTCGTCCGCCTCGTAGCGGGCCAGGTCTTCCTCCGTGATCAGGCCGCCGTGCTCGGCCATGAAATCAGCGAGCAACTGCGCGGTCTTGCCGCGGTAGAAGCCGTCGTGCCCGTCGCTCTGGATGCGGCGCAGCGTCTCGGCGAGGTCCGGCTGCCGGAAGGTCTCCCCCGGCTCGTACATGCGAACGCCATCCTTGAGGAAGGCCTCGCGGGTCGCGTCATAGAGCGGTCCTGCCCGGCCGGGCAGGGAGCGGAGCCAGTTCTGCATCGCCCACGTCGAGGGCATGCCGTCCTCGGCCAGTCGGATCGCCGGCTCGACGAGATCCGCCCACGGCAGTCGGCCCAGGCGCTGGTGCGCCTTCCACATCCCGGCCACGGTGCCGGGCACGCCGATGGCGAGCAGGCCGATGTGGTTCGAGTTGTCCCGGACTTCGCCGTCCGGTCCCAGGTACATGCGCTCCGTCGCCGCGAGCGCCGCCTTCTCGCGGAAATTGAACGTCGTCACTTCCCCGTCCGCCCCGTGATAAACGAGGAACCCGCCGCCCCCCACGTTGCCGGCCGAGGGCAGCGTCACGGCCAGGGCAAAGGCGGTGGCCACCGCAGCGTCGACCGCGTTGCCGCCCTTGTTCAGGATCTCCCGGCCCGCCTCCGAGGCGAGGTAGTGGCTGCTGACGACCATGCCTCCCCGCGACGGTGCCGCCATGCGGCCGGACTGGGCGGCGAGCGGCGCGAGGACGACCATGGTGCTGGACACACACAGAACGAGGGTGCGGACGGCAGACGCGTACTTCCCGGGCATCAGTGGCCTCCTCTACGGGTTTCGCGGGCAATGTCGCGTAGTCGCGCGCAATGTCGGGTGACTGCGCGCGGCCGGAAAGAGCGGGCGATCAATTCGAAGACGGCACGAGCGCGATCGCGCGAAGGGGGCCGCCCGATCCACCCGCGATCTTCATCGGCAGGGCGATGACGGTCGCGCCGCGGGCCGGAAGGAGATCGAGGTTCGTGAGATTCTCGAGACCGGGCGCGTTCGCCGCAGCGACGATTCGATGTACGACGAAATCGGTGGAGGCCCCGTAGTCGATGGAAGCCACATCGGCTCCGAGAGCCGCGGCGCCGCGCTCCTCGACGAGGAGGCGCGCGGCGGCCTCGCCGTAGCTCGGGAAGTGGAGTTGCGAGGCATCCCCGGGCGTGTCGTCGCCGAGGTAGGAGAGGGGGTCGGGCCAGCGCGTGCTCCATCCGGTTCGAAGGAGAACGAGGCTCCCGGGTTCGATCGGACCGTGCTCCGCCTCGTGCGCCTCCACATCGGCCACGGTCAGTCGATAATCGGCATCCTCGGCCGCCTGCGCGGTCATGTCGATCACGACGGCCGGGCCAATGAGCCGCCTGAGCGGGATCAACGCGACATCGGGCCCTCCCTCGAGGAAATGGATGGGAGCATCGATGTGCGTGCCGCCGTGCTCGGCCGTCGCCAGGGAATAGGCGGAGTAGAAGTAGCCGGCCTCGGTCACGCCGAACGCCAGCTCGTCCAGCGTGAACCCCGCGGTGTCCGTCGGCCAGTACACCGTCTCGCCGCTGAAGGCGTGGCTGAGGTCGACGAGGCTGTAGCCCTCGAGGTCGAGCGGTCCCGGAGCTTCGCCGCCCGCGTCCTCCGAGGCGACCGGCGTGTCGCCGGGCGTCTCCACCCACACCGAACAGGCCGCCGCCGCGCACCCGATGAGGGCGGTGGCCGCCGCGCGCGAAAGCTCCGAAATCGCCATGACTCTTCTCCCTTCCGTCCTGAGCCGTCCGGCGCGTCGTCCGGTGGGCCGTCCGGGGCGTCGCCCGGGCTCTGAAAGTGGCGACTCGCGGTTGGCGAAGCGAGATTCGGCCATGCGCAAGATCACTCGGGGCCTCCTCGTCGTATTCCTTGCCTCCCTCGGGTACGGGGCTCTGCCGATCTTCGCCAAGCTCGCGCTCGCGGAGGGCATCGAGGTGCTGCCGCTGCTGGCCTGGCGCTTCCTGCTCGGGAGCGGGTTGCTGTGGATCTTCGTGGTCTCCACCGGGCGGCCCCGGCCGCCGCGTGGGCGATGGACCGGCCTCGTCCTGCTCGGCCTGCTCTACGCATTCAACTCGGTGTGCTACATGCTGGGGCTCGACCGCCTGCCGGCCTCGGTCGCGACGCTCGTCCTGTTCAGCTATCCGGCGATGACCGTGCTCCTGGCGCGGTTCTGGGTCGGCGAACGGCTGACTCCGCGCCGCATCGCTGCGCTGGCGCTCACGACCGCCGGGTGCGCGCTGACCGTCGGCACCGGATTCGGAGGGGGCGATCCGCTGGGCGTGGGACTCATCGTGCTCGCGGTCGTGTTCCTGGCCCTGTGGATCGTGAGGAGCCACGGGGTCTTCGCCGAGTTGCCGCCCATCTCCGCCACGGCCACGGCGCTGACGTCCACCGCAATCGCGATCTCGGCAGCCGGGCTGGCCACGGGGGGCATCGGCGTGCCGCTCGCGCCTGCACCGCTGCTCCTCCTGGGCGCGATCGGCCTCTTCTCGACCGCCGTCCCCATCACGGCGTTCCTCATCGGGATCCAGTGGATCGGCCCGGGCCGGGCGGCGACCGCCGCCACCATGGAGCCCGCCGTCACCCTCGTGCTCGCTGCCGCCGTGCTCGGCGACCGCCTCTCGGCCGGGCAGTGGCTCGGCGCCGCGCTCATCCTCGCCGGCGTCATCTCGCTTCGGCTGGAACCTCGGTCGGACATCGCCGATGGCCACCCCTGATGCGCACACGCGTGGCGGCACTCCAACCTTTCGGACACAGGGCGCGTCTCAAGATCGAAACAGGAACGCGGACCAGGACGTGATCGAACCGAACGGAAAATCGCGGGAGCACGGGCCGGACGCGCAGGCGGAGGGGCAGCTTTCCGCCGGCGTCGAGGCGGACGTGCGGGCGGCGACGTTCGGGGATGCCGAGGCGTTCGAGCGCCTCTACCGCGCCCACGTGCCGCGGGTTTATGGGCTCGCGTGCCGAATGGCCGGGAGCGAACGGGCGGACGAACTCACGCAGGATGTGTTCGTGAGGGCGTGGGAGAAGCTCGGGACGTTCCGCGGCGAATCGGCCTTCAGTTCGTGGCTGTACCGGCTGGCGGTGAACCTCCTGTGCAGCCGCCTGCGAGCCCTGAAACTGCAGAGGGAGCGGGAGATGGCAAACGAAATCCCGCTGGCGGCGGCCCGGGCGCGGCACGACAGCATCGAGATCCGCCTCGACTTCGAGGTCGCTCTCGAACAGCTCCCGGACGGGGCGCGCGAGGTCTTCGTCCTGCACGACGTCGAGGGATACAAGCACCGCGAGATCGCCGAGCAGTTGGACATCACCGCCGGCACATCCAAGGGGGCTTATATACGTGTCTTGATGCGCTCTGCATCGGCCCAAATTTTCTTCAACGTTGCGCGAGCTTCGGGATTGCGCGGCATGAATAACGCACGAGCCACATCGCTCATATTCGCACCATTGTAGCGCGGGTTCGCCGCCTGCACGTCAAGCGTCTCCGCCATCTTCTGTTTCTTCTCGTTCATATTTCCATCCAACCTTAATCAACGTGGAAAACATTCCAGCCACGAAGCGAACACGAGCAGCGAGAACGCGGCCAGCACGGCCAACGTCAGGCTAGGAACACGAACTTCTGGCTCTCTGTGTGGCATCGTATCCTCCGTTGCTACAGTTCGTCAAACGTGTACACCACGACTCCGCTATCGGACGCATTGCCCACGTCCGCATACCCTTGCTCCACCATCTCCCGCAAACACTCGCGTACTTCGTCGAACCCTGCGCTGGTATCCATCACGCCCTGCGTCACCGTTATCTTCCCGCCACGTTCCTCCGCCGCTCGAAGTAGACGCAACGCTAGTCCGTCCCCTATCTGCTTGGCTTCCGACTGAGACGGAGGCACAGATGCGCCGCTTCCTAGCGTTTCCGCGTTAGCTTCTCCCACCCATGCGCGAATAGACGCCAGATCCACGAGTGCCCATACTACTGATATTGTATGAAGCGGGAATACCGTAACAGGCCATGTCAAAGCACCGATCAGCCCTATTCCCAACATCACCGGAGCGAGCGGGCGGTTCAGGTAAAACCGATGAGCACCGAAAGCGCCAAGAAAAATGGCCAGTGCCACAGCGGCACCTACAGTCTTGAGCGATGGCCCTACCGTCGCGGCTGGTGAAGCAGCATTGATCGTGACTGTTACGTTCTGTTCATTGTGCGTTGCCGCCATGCCCTGCCCCTTTCTTGCCTTTCGTTAGCGTCCCGCTAGGATGGTGTCGGGTCTTTGACACCATCCCATGCGGAAGAATCCGGCAAGAAAGGTTCCGCCTATTTACCTCGGCCTTCGGGAGCTACCCTCGGGCCTTCACGAGTCTATTTCATTCAGCGGAAGACCCGACAAGCGGGCTTCCACATGGAACGATGTCACCGCCACGTTAGCCTTCCGGCCACGAGCCAGCAACACCGCAAGACTCAAGCTGCCTCCTTCTCAATCAAGTCGTTGTACATCAACCGCCGACCCACCAAACCGGCCATGACGTGCTGCATCTGGTCCACCGTGTCCATGTCACGGACGTTGTGCCTTCCGGCGAACTGGACCGCATAGCGCTCCAGATGCTTCACCGACATCCGGTGGTACACGCCGGTATAGCCGCGCTTCAGCATCGACCAGAACGACTCGATGCCGTTCGTATGCGCCATCTCCCTCACGTACTCGCCAACCGTATGGTTCACGCTCTCGTGGTTGTCCAGCCCGATGTAGCCCCTCGCGTCATCGGTGTAGACCTTCGCGCCCTTCTGCCGGTGCGCGTTCACGAACGCGTGCAGGCTCGCCGCTGACCCATCGTCGATCACCCGCACAACCACGCGGTTCGTCTTCCTGTCCTTCATGCCGATCACCTTCGTCATATCGACCGGGCCACGACCGGTAAGCTCCCTGCGGACGCTCAGCGGCTTGTTCCCCCGCTTACCGCCAACATTCGTCTCGTCCACCTCGACCGGACCCTCAAACTCCGTCGCGATCTCGGCGAACGCCTCCCTGATCCGGTGCAGCATGAACCACGCCGTCTTCTGAGTCACTCCAAGGTCACGGTGCAGCTTCATGCTGGAGACGCCCTTCAGGCTGGTCATCTCCAGATAGATCGCCCATGCCCACTTCTTGAGCGGCAGCTTGCTGTCCTTCAGCGCCGTCGCACTCTTGATCGATAAGTACCGTTTGCAATCCCGACACCGGTACGGCATCGGCTTGCCGCTCTTCACCCTGTATGCGCTCGTGCTGCCGCAGAGCAGGCAGCACATCTCGCCCGTGGGCCACAGCCACGTCTCGAACCACTCCACCGCCTTGGCCTCCGTAGCGAACATCGACGCCATCTCCGTGACGCTGATGCCCTCCCGGTGCGACTTGCATACTCTGACGTACCACGTACGCTACGCCACGGACAAAAGCAGGCCAATCACATGTAATACAAAACACAGCGTGTCCTACTGTTCCTACATTTCGACAATCAGTCACGGTAACCCCCTTCCCGGCAGGAGATTGCCCGTGACGGATGCCGTCCCGTCAAGACACGTATATAAGCCCCCATCCAAGTCCCAGCTGCACCGGGCGCGGATGATTCTGAGACGGCACCTGGAGAGGTAGTTGAACCGATGACAGATCGAGACCAGCGAAAGGATCGCTTTCGGGACCGTCTTTCGGAGTACCTCGACGGCAGCCTCGGCGTCGAGGAGGAGGTCCTGATCGAGCGGCACCTGGATCGTTGCGAGGACTGCGCCCGGACGCTCGTCGAACTCGAGGCCGTGGTGGACCGGGCCGCGAGCCTGGGTCCGCGCGAACCGGTCGAGGATCTCTGGCCCGGCATCGCGACGCGGATCGGCTTTCGGACCGCCGGCCGTGCGGGCGTGGTGCCCGAAACTTCGGAAGCATCGGCCCGGCGCAGGCCACCCGCCCGCCGCATCGCGCGTTTCGCGCCGCAACTCGCTGCCGGCATCGCGCTGGTGTGGCTCTCCGCGGCGCTCGTGTGGACGGCCGTGGCGCGAGACGATGTCGCGGGGAGCCCGGGTACGGCGGGCACCTCCCCGGGGCTCGGCGCTCCGTCGCTCCTGCCCCCGGCCGTGCGAAGCGTCTCTACGCTGGAGGACGAAGGATCGAGCGCCGAGGAATACGCCCGCCTGATCTCCGAACTCGAGCGCGTGCTGTTCGACTCGGAGCGGCCACTGCCTCCGGAGACGGTGGCGCGCATCCGCCGCGCTCTCGTGACGATCGACCGGGCCATCGAGGACGCGCGGGCCGCGCTGCTCGAACTGCCCGATGACCCTTACATCCAGCAACACATGGAGAACACGATGCGACGCAAGTCGGAGTTCCTTGCTGAGGCCGTGCAGCTGGCGGCGACAGACTGATGGTTTCGGCGACGGTTTTCCTGGCGGCTTTCGTGGCGACGAGTCCCGCTGCGCGCGATACGACGTTCGTTGTACCCGAGGGCGCGCGCATCGAGATCGAACACCGCGAGGGAGACATCCGAGTGATGGGCGCGAGCGGCCGCGAGGCGCGGGTCGTGCTCGACGACGATGACGGCAGGATTCGCGTGCAGTCTTCGGGCGGCACGATTCGGCTCGGCACGGGCCCGAGCGGCGACGGCGCGGACTTCCTCATCTACCTGCCGGAGGATGTCGACGTGAGCGTCGTCGGACACGAAGGCGATGTCACGGTCGCCGGCGTCGTCCGCGGCACGGTGGCCGTGAGAACGGCGGACGGAGACGTGGAAATCGACGGCGCCGCCGGCGTCAGCGTCGCCACGCTGGACGGTTCCGTGACGGTATCGAACGCCGGATCCGCCACGGTCAGTGTGACGGACGGCGACGTGTGGCTCGATCGGGTCGCGGGAAGCATGAGCGTCAGCGGCATCGACGCAGACATCGTCGTCACGAACGCCGACACGCGCGCCATCTCCGCCGCCACGGTGGACGGCGACGTCTGGTACGATGGCGCCCTTCACGGCGACGGCAGCTACTCGCTCAGCACCCACGACGGCGATGTGACGTTCGCCGTCCCGGAGAACGCGGGCGCCCACGTTTCCGTGTCCACCTTCGACGGAGAACTCGTCCCCTCGTTCCCCGTCCAGTTCCGGGGAGGCAGCGTGCGGGGCGGAGAGTTCACGGTCGGCGACGGATCGGCCGCCGTGACGCTGAAGTCGTTCGACGGAGACATCCTCCTCATCCGGCCGGGGGAGCGAACCCCCGACCTCGATAGCTAGGAACCCACGAAACCGGGAGCAGCGTGATGCGGAATACAGCGCGACGATTCGCCGCCACGGCGGCATGGCTGGTGTGCCTGGGGGCGACGGAAGCGCGGGCCCAGGACTTCGAATGGCAAGGGTCCGTGGATCGCGGCGACGCGGTCACGATCCGGGGCGTGAACGGCTCCGTCACGGCGAGCCCGGCGAGCGGCAGCCAGGTCCGGGTGCGGGCCACGAAGCAGTGGGACGACGACGATCCGGACTCGGTGCGCATCGAGGTCGTCGAGGACTCGCGGGGCGTCTTGATCTGCGCCGTCTACCCATCGAGGCGCGGGCGCGACCCGAACCGGTGCGGCCGGGGCGATGACTACGAGATGAGCGTCCGCAACAACGACGTGAAGGTGCACTTCACGGTCGAGGTTCCGGCCGGCGTGGAACTCGAGGCCCGAACGGTGAACGGGGAGATCGAGGCGCGGGGGATCGCCGACGAGGTGGAGGCGCGGACCGTGAACGGCGGGATCGCGGTGGAAGGCAACGGCCCGGTGTCCGCGGAGACCGTGAACGGGGCGATCGAGGCGCGGCTCCGGGGCGAAATCTCCGAGGACCTTCGCTTCAAGACGGTGAACGGAGGTATCCGGCTCGTGCTCCCGAACGGCACCGATGCCGACGTCGACATCCGGACCGTGAACGGCGCCATCGACACGGAGTTTCCGCTCACGATCCGCGGGCGTTGGGGACCCAAGTCCGCCTCCGGCGAGATCGGCGCGGGAGGGCCCGAAATCGAGGTGAGCACGGTGAACGGGAGCATCGCCCTCGTGCGCGGAGGCTGAGGCGTTCGGCTGAACGCGCGTTCAGCCGAGCGTTGCGGCGAACGTCGGCGCCCTGCGCTGCTGTGTGGCCTGCTCGTACGCGTAGGCGATCCGCAGCAGCGTGGGCTCCGTCCAGGCCGGGCCGAAGAACGAAACCCCCGCCGGCAGCCCGCGCACGAACCCCATCGGCACGGTGATGTCCGGATAGCCGGCGATCGCGGCGGGCGCGGCGGACGATCCCCCGTCGAGCCTGTCGCCCTTGATGTGGTCGGTCGGCCACGGGAGGTCGCGCGTCGGAGCGACGATCGCATCCAGGTCGTTCTCCCGCGCGAGGCGGTCGATCCCATCCTCCCGGTTCGCGCGCTGAATCGTGGCGACCGCGTTCAGGTATTCGGGGTCCGTGAGCGGCCCCCTCGCCTGCGAGGCGATCAGGCGCTCCTGGCCGAAGTGCGGCATCTCCCGGTCCGCGTTCCGCTCGTTGAACTCGATGACCTCGGCCAGGCTCTTCACCGGGGCGTCCGGCCCCAGTCCGGCAAGGTAGGCGTTGAGGTCGGCCTTGAACTCGTACTCCAACAGCACGAGCGACAGCGGGTCGTTCCAGGCCGCGGCGTCCATGTTTGCGGGATCGATGATCACCGCACCCTCGGCCCGCATGGCCTCGATCGCCTCGTCGAACAGCGCGAGCACGCGCGGGTCGAAGCCGGGGAAGCTGCGCACGACGCCGATGCGCGCGCCCTGAAGGCCGGCCGCGTCGAGAAACTGCGTGTAGTCGGCGTGCCTCCGGCCTTCGCTCGCGGTGGTGGCGGCATCGCGCGGGTCGACGCCGATGCATGCGCCGAGCAGGATGGCGGCGTCGCGGACCGTCCGGCACATGGGTCCCGCCGTGTCCTGCGAATGGGAGATGGGGATGACCCCGGCCCGGCTCCAGAGCCCGACCGTGGGCTTGATCCCCACGATCCCGTTGCTCGAGGAGGGACACATGATGGAACCGCCCGTCTCCGTCCCCACGGTGAGCGCGCAGAGATTCGCCGACGCCGCGACGCCGGAGCCGGAACTCGAACCGCACGGGTTCCGGTCGAGCGCGTAGGGGTTCCGGCACTGGCCGCCGCGCGCGCTCCAGCCGGAGGTCGCGCGCACGCCCCGGAAGTACGCCCACTCGCTGAGGTTCGCCTTGGCGAGGATGACGGTCCCCGCCTCGCGCAGCCGGGCGGCGACGAACGAGTCCTGCGGAGGGATGGACCCCTCCAGCGCCAGCGACCCGGCCGTCGTCGTCATCCGGTCGTGCGTGTCGATGTTGTCCTTGAGCGCAACCGGAATGCCGTGCAGCGGCCCGCGAACGTTCCCCGCCGCGCGCTCGGCGTCCAGTTCATCGGCGATGGCGAGCGCGTCCGGGTTCGTCTCGATGATCGAGCGCAGCTCCGGGCCCTGTCCGTCCAGCGCCTCGATGCGTTCGAGGTACAGCTCGGCGATCGAGCGGGCCGTGCGCTCGCCCGACGCCATGCTCGCCTGGAGTTCGTCGACCGTGACTTCGTCCAGCTCGAACGGCGGCACCGCCGTCGCGCCGCCCGTGTCACCGGCGCCGGGACCGTCGGACCCACCTTCCGGCGCGCACCCCGAGGCCGCGGCCACGGCGCCGAGTCCCCCGGCGACGCTCGCCCCGATGAAGCCTCGTCGATCGATCATTTCGATTCCTCCGCTCTGTCGGCGCTCACGACGCGTCGTCGGTGATGATGAGCATGCCGAGGCCGCGCAGCGTCTCGTTGAGCGCCGCCACATCCGTACGCACCAGCTCTTCCAGCTCGGCCAGGTGCGCCTCGAGTGCCTCGTGGAGGATGACCTTCACCTCCATCTCCTGGTCCGTGGGCCGGAAGTCGGCGATGGAGAGCGCGCCGACGAGGTAGCCGAGCTTCTGCAGGAGCCGGGCCTCGAAGCGCACGCCATCCTGGCCCTGCCCCGTGAGGCGCAGGTCGACCATCGTCTCCTGCAGGTCGATGAGCTTCTGCCTCAGCTCCTCGACCGACGCCGCGAGATCCTCGTCATCCGCGAACCGCGACAGCGTCCGAAGCTGCACCCGCATGGCTTCGACGCGGTGCACGGCCTCGCCCGCCCGCACCACGTTCTCCCGCACCTCGCGGATAAAGGCGAGCTGCTCGGCGATGTCCGCCTCCGTCCCCGCCGAATGCGGGTCCTTGAGGACCGTGAGCGACTGCTCGTGCGCCGCCCCGTCCACCGTGAGCCGCACCGTGTACTGTCCGGGCGGCATCAGAATCGAGATCTGCTGTCCGCCCGGCGCCGGGCGCCCCTCGTCCCCGACCTCGATGTGCTCGGCGTACCTGGGCGGCGTGAGCATCCGGATCGGCTCGTTGGGCTCGTCCCGCAAATCCCAGTGGATCCGGCTCACGCCCGCGCGGTTCGGCCCCTCCAGCGTGCGCACGACCGTCCCGGCGCCGTCCAGGATCTCGATCGTCGGCGCCTCCGAGGCCTCCGCCGCGAGCCAGTAGTTGAGCGACGCCCCGTACTGCGGATCCTCTCCGATCGTGGGGTCGTCGTAGGGGATCGAGGGCGGCGTGATGGGCCGGAAGCGGTAGGCATCGCGCGGCGCGAACAGGTGCGAGGCCGAGGCCATCACTTCCGGCGTGAGCTGCTGGATCGGCGACAGGTCGTCGAAGATCCAGAACCCGCGCCCGTACGTGCCCACCACGAGGTCGTTGAAGTGCTCCTGCACGACGATCCCCGACACCGGCGCAGCCGGCAGGTTGTTCTGCAGCGGCTGCCAGTCGTCCCCGTCGTTGAAGGAGACGTAGATCGCGTTCTCCGTCCCCACGTAGAGGAGCCCCGGCCGCACCGGGTCTTCGATGATGATCTTCGTGTAGCTCAGCATGCTGGGCGGGATCCCGTCGGTGATCTTCTCCCACGAGGCCCCGAAGTCGCGCGTCCGGTAGACATGCGGGTCGCGGATGTTCACCTGGTGGCCGTCCGCCGCGATGTAGGCCGTGCCCGCGTCGTAGCGCGAGGGCGCGATGCTGCGCACGGCGATCCACTCCGGCAGGCCGCCGACGTTGCCCGTGACGTCCGTCCAGTTCTCCCCGCCGTCGCGCGTGATGTGGAGCTTGCCGTCGTTCGTGCCCGCCCAGATGAGGCCCGCCTCGATGGGCGACTCCGCGATCCCGAACACGGTGCCCGCGTACTCGACCCCGATGTTGTCGCCCGTGAGCCCGCCCGAGAGCCCCATGCGGCTCCGGTCGTTCAGCGTCAGGTCCGGGCTGATCACCTCCCAGCTCTGCCCGCGGTTCCGCGTGCGGTGCACGTGCTGGCTCCCCACGTAGACCGTCTCGTTGTCGTGCGGGGAGATGTGGACCGGCGCGTCCCAAATGAAGCGGTAGCGGACGCCGGAGGCCGGCCCCCGGCTCTGCTCCGGCCACACCTCGACGGGCCGGTACTGGCGGCGCTCCTCCTCGTAGCGGACGACGATCCCGCCCACCATCCCGGACCCCGAAGCCGAGGACCACACGATGTTGGGATCGGTCGGATCCGGCGTGGCGAAACCGCTCTCGCCGCCCCCGACGTGGTGCCACATGCCGCGCGGGATGTGGTTGATGCGCCGGGTGCCGAGGATCCGGCTGTTGCTCGGGCCGCGGTAGGTCGGCTCATCCTGCTTGTTCCCGAGCACGTTGTAGGGGACCGCGTTGTCCACCGTCACGTGGTACATCTGCGCGTTCGTGAGCCGCTGCCGGAACCACGTCTTCGTGCGGTTGATCGAAATCGACAGCCCCTGGTCGTGCGCCACGATCATGCGGTCCGGGTTCGTGGGGTCGATCCACATGTCGTGGTGGTCGCCGCCGGGCGCCCGCGGGCGCGGCGTCACGTCCAGCGTGCGCCCACCGTCCGTCGACACCGTGAACGAGGCGGTGAGGAAGTAGGCCTCGTCCTCGTCACTTGGCGAGATGACGACGCGCGAGTAGTAGTGCGGCCGCCCCATCGCGTTGCGGTTGCGCGTGATGAGCGTCCACGTCCGGCCGCCGTCCTCCGAGCGCCACAACTGTCCGTCCTCGGTGGGCTGGCCGTCCCACGGGATCCCGTCCCCCGTCTCCAGCATCGCGTACACCCGCTGGGTGTTCGAGGGCGCGACCGCCACGGCCACCTTGCCGACCGGCTTCTTCGGCAGGCCGATCGTGTTGTCCGGCCCGTTCAGCTTCTCCCACGTGTCCCCGCCGTCGCGCGACACGTGCAGGCCCCCTCCCGGACCGCCGCTCGTCCGGCCCCAGGTGTGGATCTCGAGCTGCCACGTGCCCGCGAAGAGGACGCGCGGGTTCGATGGATCCATCGCGATGTCCGAGCACCCCGTGTCTTCGTCGATGAAGAGGACATGCTCCCAGCTTTCCCCGCCGTCGGTGGTGCGGTAGACGCCCCGCTCCGGCTGCGGCCCGTAGGAGTGGCCCAGCGCGCAAACGTAAACGATATCCGGGTTCGTGGGATGGATGACGAGGCGCGGGATCCGTCCCGTGGGTTCGAGTCCCATGAGGGTCCACGTCTCCCCCGCGTCCGTCGACTTGTAGACGCCCTGCCCGACGGAGATGTGGCTGCGGATCTTCCCTTCCCCCGTCCCCGTCCAGACGATGTTGGGATCCGTGGGAGAGACGGCGAGCGAGCCGATCGACTGCACCGGCTGGTCGTCGAACATCTCGTCCCAGTTCACCCCGCCGTCCGTCGTCTTGTAGATGCCGCCCGAGGCCGCGCCCACGTAGTAGGTGTACGGCTGGCCGGGAATCCCCGCCGCCGCGCTGAAGCGGTTCCCCTCCGGACCGATGTTCCGCCACCGGAGCGTCTCGTAGGCGGCCGGATCGGGAGCCGACTGCGCGGCCAGCGGCGCGACGGACGGAAACAGGAAGATGAGAAGCGCAAAGAAGGGTCGGACGCGCATGTCATGCCTCGCCGGGTTGAGTTGGACGGACGCCGGAAATGTGCCGGGAACCCACGGTGCGCCGGGAAAGCCCGGCTGACAAGACCTGTCGGCCTCGCGCGGCAATGGGCGTTGAGAGCGGGATGATGAAGCCGGCGATCATAGGCGCGGACTTGGAGACGACTCCCGCCCGGAGCTATGATGTGCCGACCATGCCGCTTCCCTCGATCACCTGGCAGGACGTCCAGCAGATGCCGGACGACGGCAATCGCTACGAGGCGATCGAGGGCGACATCTACATGACCCCCGCCCCGTCGATCCTGCACCACCGCCTCACGAGAGCGTTGTACGAAGCCCTCAAGCCCCTCCTCCACAAGCCGGAATGCGGCGAGCTGTTCTGGGCGCCCGTCGGCGTCGAGTTCCCCGCGACGGGAGAAGGCGTGCAGCCGGACCTCATGTTCGTTTCCGACGAGCGTCGCGGGATCATCGGGGAGGCCGGGATCGTCGGGCCGCCCGACCTCGTCGTCGAGATTCTCTCCCCTTCGACGGCCAGCCGAGACCGCAGCATCAAGCTGCGACTCTACGAGCGCCAGGGCGTGAGGGAATACTGGATCGTTGACCCTGCCGAGGGCGCTGTCGACGTGTGGCGGTTCGGCGAGGAGCGTGCGCACGAGCGCTTCACGGAGACCCTCCCCGTCAGGCTCGGAACCGAATGGGTAGGTGCGATCGACCTGGAAGCCGTGTTCGCGCCCGACCTCTGATCTTCAGATCCAGACGTCGGATTCGGCGGTGAGGTCGCCGGGCTCGTCGCCGGTGTTCACGACGCCGCGGGGTTCGACGAGCAACAGCTTCACTTCCTCCTCGGCGACCGGACGGTGCTTCACGCCGCGGGGGACGACGTAGAGTTCGCCCGGGCCGATCTCGACGGCGCCATCGGGGAGGTCGATCCGCAGCGTGCCCTCGAGGACGAAGAACGCTTCGTCGGTGTCCGCGTGGTCGTGCCACACGAACTCCCCCTTCACGCGCGCGATCTTGAACTGATAGTCGTTGAGCTCCGCGACGACGCGCGGCTGCCAGTACTCCCGCAGCAGGCCGAACTTCTCCTCCAGGTTCACGACGCTCATCGGTCCTCCGGGGGCGGGACGACGCGCGTGAGATATTCCGCGAGTTCCGAGTCGGGGGCTTCGGCGCCCCCTTCCTCTGGAGGAGGCGGATAGCCGGACAGGGTTCGCGCGGGGAGCGGCACGACGCGGTCGCCGGTGGCGGTGTTGAGGTCGCCGTCCTTCACCCAGCCGTCGGAGTAGATGAGGAACGTCCGCTTCCAACCGTCGGGCAACGGCGGGAATGCCTCGGCGTCGAAGCGGAGCGTGATCTCGTCGCCGGCGTTCTGGATCACGTAGCGGTCGTCGCCCTCGGTCACGAGGTCGGTCACGTCGCCGAAGCGGGTGTAGAGGCCGAACAGATCGTGCCAGCGCGGCTCGACCGTGACGGAGTCGTAGTCGAACCAGTGGGGGCCGTAGCGACCGCCCTTTCGGTATTCGCGCGCGAAGCCGCGGTAGTGGATGTCCGCGTTGCGGGGCGCGAGCGACGTCACCCGATGCTCATCTGCCGCCGGGTGCGCCGCGCCGGTCGTGAAGAAGGCCTCGTCCCAGTAGACCATGAGGTTCGTGCGGATCCGCACCCGCCGGTCGTCGGTCGGGAAGAGGCCGCGCAGGTCGGCGACGACCGTCTTGTCCTTGCCCGACGGAAAGCTCAGGCCGGGGATCGCGGGCTGCCACTCGCCGCCGGGGCCCATCACGTCGAGTTCCGGGAAGTGCGGCGCGAGGGCGTCCGACTGGCCCATCGCGACGTTGATGCTCGCGTCGGTGGGGAAGATCCATCCGGTGAGGAAGAGGGTGACGTCGCCCGACGCGGCCTCGGGGCCGAGGTCGAGGATGAGTTCGTGCGGCTCGGCGATCCCCTGGAAGCGGCCGGGCCGGAACGACGAGACGTAGTCGAAGTCGCGCTCGGCAAGCGCCTCCCGGTGATCGCGCCCGTCTTCGTCCGTCGCCGAGACCGGGGCATGCCGCTCGCCCACCCGCCACAGTTCGAGGTCGATGGGCGCCGGGGGGATGAAGGCCTCGTTCACGTACACGTCGATCTCGGAGGGATGGTCGACGGCGACGAGGTTCACACCGTCCACGTAGATCGTCTCCCACAGTTCCTCGGTGATCTGCATCACGTACTCGCCATCCAGCGGCTGGAACACGCCGTCCGGGAGGCGCCGGTACTCCTGCGAGGGGAAGGCGGGGGCGTAGGCGCGCTGGCCGCCGCCGAGGATGCCGAGGGGCATGCCGAGCGCGCTCTTCCACATCATGTCGCCGACGAACTCGAACCCGTCGCCGTCCCACACGTAGAGCATCGGGCAGGAACCCTTGAGCGTCTGCTCCTCGACAAGGTCCTGGTCGGTGCCCGGGAAGTAGAGGTCCTGCGGGACGCCGTTCGGCCAGTAGACGCGGACGACGTCCGCCTTCAGGCGGCCGTCGAGGCCGATGAGAGTGGTGGGGTCCGTGACGGTGTGGACCTGGAAGAGGTCGCCGGCCCGGACCTCGACGCGCGCGCCGATCCCGAAGCGGTTGTTCTTGCGGCTGCCCTCGCCCAGCCCGGCGAGGTCGAGTCGGAAGTAGTGGTTCGCGTTGCCGCCGTCGTTGCGCAGGAGACGCGGGTTCCCGTCCGCTCCGAGGACGAGGAGGTCGGCGTCGCCGTCCTCGTTGTAGTCGAACGAACGAACGGAGCGAAGCGCGAACGGCAGATCCGGGAGGAAGTCGTCGGCCGCCGCCAGCCGCCCTTCCCCTTCGTTGCGGAACAGCCGGAGCCCGGAGCCGGACGGGGCGCCGGAGGCCGGGGGCGTGCCGGCCACGGCGAGATCCAGCCGGCCGTCGTTGTCGAAGTCGACGAAGAGCAGGTCGCGCGGGGCGAGGCCGTTCAGCGGCACAGTGGCGGCGAGCGTGAAGGCGTCGGAGGGGGAGCCGTGCAGCAGGCGGACGCGGTCGGCGCCGGCGGCCGCGATGTCGAGCCAGCCGTCTCCGTTCACGTCGCCGACCGCCACGGCCTGCGCGGGCTCGGACGCCGCATCCGAGAGGCGCTCCGTCCGCTCGGCGAAGGTGGCGGCGCGCTCGTTGTCGAGGAGGCGAAGGCCGCCGTCGCCTTCCGCGAGCACGATGTCGAGGTCGCGGTCGTCGTCGAGGTCGCCGAAGGCCGCGCCACGCGTGTCGGCGTCCGCCGGGCCCGCGAGTCCGAAGTCCGCCGCCATCTCGGCGAAGGTGAGGTCGCCGTTGTTGCGGAAGAGGCGGTTCGCGCCCGTGTGCGGCTCGAACACGTCGAGGTCTCCGTCCTGATCCAGGTCCGCCGCGAACACGCCATGGGCCGCGGAGGTCGCCGCGCCGGCCGAACCAGCTGCCGGCGGGAGCGCGATCTCCTCGAAGCCTCCGGCCGGGTCGTTGCGGTAGGCGCGCGGTGCGCTCCCGGCGAACCAGGCGTCCAGACGGCGGTCGTCGTCGAAGTCGACCCAGATCGCGGCCACGGCGTCGCCCGCGTCAATGGCGCCGACCTCGTCGGAGGCGTCCACGTAGCGGCCGAGGTCCACGCGCAGGGCGCGCCCTTCCCCGTCCCGGCTCCACAGCAGATCTTCGTCGCCGTCCCCGTCCAAGTCGCCGATCGCCGTCGCGGCGGCCACGGGAGCCTCCGTCGCGGCCCCGGTTTCGGATGAGGGGGCAAGCGCCGCGAGCCCGGCCAGATCGGACGCCTCGGTATAGCGGAGGGCGCCGAGCACGGCCTCCGGCTCCTGGACGCGGAGCGTGACGAGGAAGCTGAAGTCGAGTTGCGCGACGCCCGCGAGGGGGCCGCCCGGCTGCCTAAGCTCTTCGAGGCTCGCCTGGTAGGGCGAGGTGACCTCGAATGCGGCGCGGAAATCCGCGAACTGGCTGATCGCCGTCGGGGCGTCGCCATCCAGGAGGGCATCTTCGGCGGCCTCGAAGGCCGCGCGCGGCCCGGGCCGGAAGTCCGGGGCGACCTGGCGCAGGCTCTCGATCGTGCCGAGGGCGGCGTCGAGTTCGCCGCGCGCGAGTTGCGCTTCGGCGAGGGCGGCGAGGCCGGCCAGGTTGCCCGGCGCGGCCGCGGCCAGGCGCGCGAGAACGTCCACGCGGGCATCGGAGTCCACTCCCGCCGCCCGGGCCTCCACCTCCGCCAGCCCCCACAGGCTGCGCGCGTGGCCCGGGTCCGCCGCCAGCGTCTCGTCCAGCAGCGCCCGCGCCTCCCCGAAATCGCCCGTCTCGGTCCGCAGCGTGGCGAGCGCCAGCGTCAGCTCCGGATCGTCCGGCGCCCGCTCGCGCGCCTCGAGGAGGTTCTCCTCGGCCGCCTCGTAGTCCGCCGCCTTGAGCGCCGTGAGGCCGAGACCCGCGTACCCCGCGGCCTCCGCCGGCGCCATCTCGACGAGGCGCTGGTAGTCGGACCGCGCGTCCTCCAGGCGGTCCTGCTGAAGCGCCGCGTCCGCCGTCCCGCGCGTCGCGAGGATCTCCGCCAGAGACGCCTCCGGCACGGGCGCCCCCGCCTCCCCGCAGCCAACGATCAGCGCGAGGAAGGTCAACCCGCGAACTCGGATCGGGGCACCGCCCAAGCTCGGCTTCCTGCCGCCCCGGCTAGACCGCTTCGGTTCCGTCAACGCACACTCCTCCCGTCCATGGAATTACGCGAACCGCCCCGCCGCTCGACGGCCGCCGGAAAGCCCGATACCGCCCTAACTTACCGGCCGCACCGTCTTCTTGAGCACGAAGAGCCCCTCGCGCATGCTCGTGACGAGAATGGTGCCGCTCTCGAAGAACGGATACGTGCTCCACGCCCCGCCGAAGCCCGGACCCTCCTGATACGGGGCCGTGTCGAAGAAGCCCACTTCGTGCGGGTTCACGGGATCGGAGATGTCGAGCACGTGGAGGCCGTAGCGGTAGTTGGCCTGATACGCGAAGCCGTCCTTCAGGTAGAGATTGTGGGCGCTGGCGGGAAGCGAGCCCATGAACTGGTTGACAAGCACCGGATCCTCCAGGTCGCTCAAGTCCCAAATCAATGTCCGCGTGGTTTCGACCGCGCCGGAGATCACGTCGGACTCGTCGTCCTGATAGAAGTAGCGGTGATCGGGAGTGAGCCACCCCTGGTGGATGTAGGCGGCATTGGGCGACGTCGCGCGAGACACCGCGTAGGGGTTCTCCTTGTCGGTCACGTCGGCGATCTGAAAGTACCGTCCGTTCGAGTTGAGGCAGATCTCGCGCCCCTCGTATCGTTCGTCGGGACCCCGGTAGAGCACGCACTGCGCGTCGTGGGTGCCGCCGTCCTCCTGAAAGCACCCAACGAACTCGGGATTCCGGGGGTCGTTGATGTCGATCATGTGAAGACCGCCGCCGCAGGATTCGCGCCCCGCGCCGCTGCCCACCGCGTAGGCGAACCCGGTTTCCTCGTTGATCACGATGTTGTGCGAGCTCGCCACCCCACGGTAGTGGACGTCGGGCTCGAAGAGCGCGGGCATGTCGCCGGGCGCCACGTCGCGCAGGCGGGTGAGGTCGAAGACCTGCATGCCGTGGTCGCCCGCTCCGTCGGCCACGATGAAGGCGTGGTCCTTGTACGTCTTGATGTCGCGCCACAGCTGCGACGGGGGCGTGCCGTCGGGTTTGGGCAGATCGCCGACCAAGACCGGACGGGTGGGATCCGACAGGTCGATGAACGAGGTGCCGTCGTTGCGTCCCACCAGCGCATACTCGCGCCCGGTCTCTCGGTCGGTCCACCCCCAGTTGTCGTTGGCGCGGACGCCCCGGGCGCTGCCCTCGGCCCGCAGAATGGAGTTGGGAATGAACGCGAGCAGCTCGACTTCACTGCAATCGAAGGGGCCGACGCTGCCCTCCACGCAGCGGCGCTCCTCGCCGACCATGGGCTCGAGGGCATCGGGGGCGCTTGCGAGCATGCCCGCCGCCGCCCAGCCGGGGCCGCTGTCCTCGAAGAGGTGGACGGAGCCCGACTGATGGTGCATGCCGGGCGCTCCAACCGCCGCGAGCGCTCCGTCCGCGACCACCAGTCCGCCGAAACGGTCGCGCTCCACCGTCTCTTCGCGAGGGAGGGCGATGCGGCGCGGCCGCCCGGGAAGGGTGCCGTCCGCTTCGGCCTCGTAGACCAGGACGGCACCGGTCTCGTTCTCGCGCTCCGTTGGCGCACCCACCCACACGTCGGGTCCGGAGAAGGCGACCGCCGCGCCGAAGCGGTCGCCCTCTGCGCCGCCTTCGAGCACTATCCGCTCCTCGGCCACCCACGAACCGGAGCCGACCTCCCAGGCGTACACGAGGACCGCCCCGCGATCGGCGTCCGCGCCCGGCGCGCCGATCAGAAGCCGGTCGCCCTCCGCGGAGAGCGCGACACCGAAGCCGGAGCCCGCGCCTTCCGCCGACCCTATCGATCCGGTTTCCGTCCAGCCGTCCCCACTCAGGTCGAAGCGGTAGACGCGGCCCGTCCCCTCGCGGCTCTCACCCCGGGCCTCGCCGCCTCCCTCGATCCGCGGACCCCAGCCCGGAGCACCGACGAGCAGGCCGCGTTCCGTAAAGGCCACCACCGCTCCGAAGCGGTCGCCCGGGCCGCCGCCCGAAGGGCGCAACTCCGTCCGCTTCGTCCACCGGCCGTCGGCGCCGCGCCGGTACGCGTGGATCGTGCCCGCCGCGCCGGCATCGTCCCGGACGTCCAGCCCCCCTCCGCCCGGACCATCGGCCGGGTCGGGCGTGCCCACCATCAGCCACTCGCCCTCCGCCGCCAGCGCCAATCCGAAGTCGGTCCCGCAATAGCCGTCGAAGCGGCAGTCCGGCGAAAGACCGCTGACCTCTTCGGCCGTGATCGCGTCCCGCCATACCCATCCGCCGCCCTCGCCACGCCCGAAGATCTGGATGCCGGTCCCGCGCATGCCGACGAAGAGATGGTCGCCGGCGGCGGCCAGCACCGTGCCAAAACCATCGGCGATCTCGGGGTCCGGCCCGCGAATCACGCCGGACTCCATCCACCCCTCCTCTCCTCTTGTGTACACATACACGGCGCCGGGGCGGAAGTTGGTGGTCGGCTCGGCTACGAGGAGCTCGCCTTCGTGGATCAGCACCGAGTGGCCGAACGAGCCCGACTGGCCCGCGACCGGAGTGCCGGCGAAGACGGCGGCGGCGCACGCGATCACGAAGAGCAGGGCGGGCTGCGGCGTGGCGGGACGGAGGGCGGCGGCGAGGCGCGCGGGGCTCGAAGGGGTCATCGCGGACGGTCTCCTGGAGGCGGGTCTTGGCGGACGAATGATCGGTTTCGGACGGCACTCGCGCCAGATGCCATCGCCCTCGCGACGGCCGCCGCCGCGCCGGCGGAGGGCTACTCGCGGATTGTGAGTGCCGCGCCCGCCTCAACGGGTCCGGTGACGGTTCGGGCACCTCCGGGCCAGACCACGACGACGCTGTCAGCCCGCGGCGCCCCGCCCAGACCCGCGAGCACGGGGTTCGCCTCGGACTGCGACAGATAGGACGAGGCGGTCGAAACCACGAACCGCTGCGCCACGTCTCCCACGAACACCCGGACCGTCGCCCCGACGGCGCCGAGATTCGGCGCAGCCCCCTCCAGGCCCAACCGCACCCACCCGGGGCCGGGCTCGAGGTCGTTGCGGAACAGCTTCGCCGGCCCGCCGTTCGTCGACACCACGAGGTCGAGGTCCCCGTCCCGGTCGAAGTCGAGCGTCGCCACGCCCCGCGCCACGATCGGCTCGTCGAATCCCCCGCCCGCCATCGCGCCGGCGTCGATGAACCCCCCGCGCCCATCGTTCCGGAACAACTGAGGCGGCTGCGCGAAGGTCACGTCCCCCTGGATCGCCTCGATCTCCGGCTCGATGTGGCCGTTCCCCAGCACGAGATCCACGTAGCGGTCGAGGTCGAAGTCCGCGAAGCGGAGCCCGAACGTGAGCGGCAGCAGCGTCGACCGCGTGAGCCGCGCCGACCCGGCCAGATCCTGGAACAACCCCTCCTGGATCTGCGTGAACAGCGACACGGGCTCGTTCGAGAAGTTGCCGATCGCGATCGAGAGCTGCCCGCGGTTGAGGATGTCGCCGACGTCGACCCCCATGCCCGCCCGCGCCCGGCCGAACTCGTCGAAGGCGACCCCCGCATCGAGGGCCACGTCGACGAACGTCCCGTCCCCCTCGTTCCGGTAGAGGAAGTTCTGGTAGGTGTCGTTCGCGATCGCGACATCCGGCAGGCCGTCCCCGGTGAAGTCGTCGATGACGATGCCGAGCGACTTCCCCTCGGGATTCTCGAGACCGGAATCGGCCGTCACGTCCCGGAAGCGCCGTGCGGAGGGAGCGCCGGCGCCCGCACCGCCCCCGGAAGCCGGCTCGTTCCGCAGCAGGCGGCAGGACTCGCCGTTGTATTCCTCGGGGGTCGCATAGGATTTATTCACGCCGTCGCGGGTGAAGAAGAGGTCGGTCTCCGGCGTCCAGTCCACGTAGTTGCAGACGAGGAGGTCGAGCCAGCCGTCCCCGTCCGCGTCGAACCAGGCCGCCGCCGTGGACCAGGCGGGATCCGCCGCGCCCGGCGCGTTCCCCGCCGTGCCCGTCCCCGCGGTCACGTCGGTGAATCGTCCCCCGTCGTTCCGGTACAGCCGGTTGTCCCCGACCGCCGTCACATAGAGGTCCGTGTCCCCGTCCCCGTCGTAGTCGGCCGCCGCCGCCCCCATGCCGTAGATGGGCCGGTCGAGGCCGGCCTCTCGCGTCACGTCGCGGAACGTCCCGTCTCCGAGGTTCCGCAGGAGCGTGGAGGTGGCGCCCCGGTCCTCCGCGCGTCCCTCCCAGCCGGTGCTGTTCACGAAGAACAGATCCGGCCACCGATCTCCGTCGTAATCGAGGACCACGACGCCGCTGCCCATAGTCTCGGGCATCCACTTCTCGCCGAAGGCGCCCGTGGCGTGGACGAAGTCGATCCCCGCCGCCGCGGTGACGTCCGTGAATCGGATCGAGGTCGTCGCGTCGCTGCCCTCGCGCGCCGTGAAGCTCGGGCGTGTCTGGGTATAGGACGGCGCCTCCGCATCTTCCCGTTCGTCGGGACCGCAGGCCGTCGCCGCCGCGAGGAGGCAGATCGAGAGGGGTCCGGCGTGGCGAGCGTTCATCGACCTCCGCCGCCGCTCGCCGGCCGGTCCGGGGACGCCGCGGTCCCCACCGGTGCGATCGGCCGCAGTTCGTGCGTGTGGATGTCCTGTGCCATCAGGTTCACGCCGGGGTTCTCCGCCCTGTAAGCCCTCGTGATCGCCTGCGCCGCCTCGTCGATCCGGTAACGCTCGAACGCCGCCTCGCCCAGCGCCGCGTCCCCGTCGCGTCCCAGCGCCCGCAGGCTGAGCATGCGGCTGTAGTGCGCCTGCCGGTGCTCGGGATCGATGGCCAGCGTCCGGTCGAACGCCTCGACCGCCGCCTCGTACCGGCGGTCAAGGTATCGCGTCCGTCCCAACTGGAACCAAGCCTCGCGATCGTCCGGGAAGGCGTCGAGCACCGCAAGGTACGCCGCCTCGGAGGCCTCGTACGCGCCGTCCTCCTGATGCGCGCCACCCCATACCCAGGCCACGCGCGGGTTGCCCGCTTCGATGGTTTCGGCCCGCTCGAGGTTGTCGAACGCGTCGTCGAGGTTGCCGGCGATGAGCGCCATGCGCGCCAGGTTGAGCGGCCCGTCCACCCGGTCCGGGAAGAACTCCGCCACGCGCTCGAAGGGGCGCTCGGCGAGCCGGTCGTTCCCCTCCATGAGGAGAGCGATCCCGTAGTCGTTGTAGCGGACCCAGATCTCCTCGTCCTGCTCCTCGATCGCCACCGGATCCACGCGGCCGCCCACGCCGATCGTGACCTCGTCGCGGGCGATCTCGGTCACCGGCAGGTCCGGGACGTCATCGAATTCCGCGAACCCCGCCGGGTTGGCCCCGAACGCGAACTCCGTGTAGGCGCGGTCGAACTTCCGCCACAGGAGGCGCGCCCGCGCCGTCAGCGAGCCCTCGGGGAGGTCGGGCGGGAGCGTGATCCGGTAGTGGGCGACGTCCGCGCTCCCGGGGCCGATCACGTTCACCGCCGCCGTCACATGGATGTCCTGCGCGTTCCGCTTCTGGATGGGGCGCCCCTCGCGGTCGAGGATCACCGACTTGAAGAAATGCGCCATCGGATCGAGGTGCCCATCCGCGCCGACCTCGCCGCTGATCGCGATCCGCCGTCCCTCGGCATCCACCAGTTCGAACTCGAGCCAGCCCTCGTTGGAGTCGTTCGTCCCGCCGGGGAAGGTGTGGCCCACGCCCTGGTTCCGGACCACGACCTCGAACATCACCGTCTCCCCCGGGGATACGCTCGGCGGCGAGAGATCGAGCCCCATCTCGGGATCGTCGCCGGGGCCGCGCCGGATGGCGAAGATGTCGACCCGCAGCTTCTCGTCCCGCAGGAACGCCTCGATGCGGCGGATCGTCGCCGTGTCCCCGCGCAGGAACGGAAGCGCCGTGTTCACCGCCAGGAACCGGTGCGAGCGCACGCGCCCGTTCTCGGCCGACACGTCGCCGAGCGGCGCCTCCTCCGGCGGCATGTGACAGTCCTGGCACACGCGCGCGGCCGCGGGGAGGTAGAAGGTGCGCGAGGCGTTCCGGGCCACCCCGCTGTCGTGCCATGCGTCGTACTCGTTCTGTCCCCGCAGCCAGCGGTAGTTATTCACGGGCTCCGTGAGGCTCACCTTGTGGCAGGTGGCGCAGAACTCCGACGTCGAATGCACGGGCTTGAGGAGCTGTCCCATGTGGACGGAGGGCTTCGCCTTGAGCGCCGCGTCGTGCAGATACGCCCCGAGCGTGCCGGCCTCGGCGTCCGCGAACAGGTAGGGGTCCTCCTGCTCGTCGGCGATGTTGTAGTTGCCGTTGCCGGTGTTGTCGTGGATGCGGTCGATCGCGTGGCAGGCGAGGCAGGTGAGTCCTGCCTGCGCCTCGACCGTGGCCGGGTCGATGGGCGCGTCCATGGCGCCGGCGAGCATGAGCGCCGGGTCGTGGCAGCCGCTGCACCACTTGCTCTTCACGCGCCCCGCCGCGTCCGGCTCGAGCCCGAACTCCCGCAGGTGCGCGATCACCTCGGGCCCCGCCTCCAGCGACCCCTCCCGCATGTCCTCGATCGTCGCCGTATAGAAGGGGTTGTTGAAGGAGGCGAAGCGGTGCGCGGAGGTCGCCCACTGGGCCGTCACGTCGGGGTGGCAGCGCACGCACTGGGTCGCGCCGATGAGTTCGTCCGCCGCGAACCCCCGCCGTTCCACCTCGGAGCGGACACGTGCCGCGCGCTCGCGAGCCGCCTGCGCGGCGAGTTCCCCCGCCTCCGTGCGGGTGATGATGCGGGAGGGCAGATAGGTCCCCGTGCTCGTCGTCGTCGCGGCTGGGAAGAACGGACTTTCGGGCGGCACGAGCCCCGTCGGGACGAAGTCGGCGTCGACGAAGCGCGACACGTCGCGGTCGCGGCCCCCCGGTCCCTCGTTCAGGCCCTGGGCGAGCGCGGCCTCGGCCTCCGGCGTGAGCTGCAACCCGCGGTGCGTGAGGCTGTGCCAGGCGATGAGGACGACGAGGACGGCGCCGGTGGCGAGCGCGAAGCGGCGCGCCCGCCCGCCCGGCGGACGCGCGTAGCTCACGAGCCGGTGCCCGGCGTAGGCGGAGACGATGAGGACGGCGCTCCCCACGTGCGCCCACCAGGCCCAGCTGTTCTCCCGGCTCGCCGCCGCGGTGAGGATGAAGAGTCCCGTGAGGACGAGGACGCCGCCCACGAGCCCCATCCCGATTCCGGTCAGAATCGAGGCGCGGTGCTTCCGCTTCCACACCGTCGGCAGGTGCGCCGCGAGGAACCCGAACATGACCGCGGCCAGCAGGAGCCCGACGCCGGTGTGCGTGAGCACCATCGCCTGGAAGAGCTGGGGGAGCGAATTCTCTCCCACCGCGAAAAACTCGAGCCCCAGCCCGTCCGCGAGCCGGTTCGCGAGCAGGTAGAGCGTATTCGCCATCATGAAGACGGCAACGCCGAGCCCGAAGCGGAGCCAGCGACGCTGCCCCGCCCCCAGGATGGAGCGCAGCACCGGCCGCCCCCGCCCGGCGTCGTCCCCCGGACCGGATCCGTCCGCGTTCGGCCCTCCTCCGTCCGTCTCCCGTCCGCGTTCGTTCATGACCCGAACGAAACCGCAAGCACCGCGCCCGCGCAACCAAGACCGGCCGCCACGAGACCGGGCCGGGATGAGCGTCACGAACCGGGCGATAGCGGACCCGATAGATTGTCGGCAGCCGTCGGAACGAGTGCGGCAGCACGACCGAGTCTATTCGAGGAGGAGAGATACGGTGACGGAGGATGCGAAGAACGCCCCTGACCGGTTCCCGGAGGGAGAGCCCTCGGTCAAGAATGTGATGATCGCCCTGCAGCGGGCGCAGGAAGACGCGATGGCCCGCGCGGAGGCGGTTCGGCAACGCGAGGCAGCGGCCAGGCGGGAGGAAGAGGCTGCCCGGGCCGAGGAGACCTCGTCCGCCACGGAAGGTTGATCGCGCGCGGATACTTGGCGGCCAGCTGCTCGACCACTCACCCCATCAAGAGCTCGGGAGGCGTGCACGGCTTCGGCGGACGGCGCAGAATTATAGCGAGTTTAGCGATGTTATCCTCTGGAGCTAAACTCGCTAATCTCGGGGTAAACGAGATCGTCGCGCCGCCTCGAGGCGATCCCTTGCCAAGCGAACACAGAACAACCGATACGGAGCGATGAGTACAGAAAACGTCGTCATCATCGGCTCGGGCCCCGCCGCGTGGACGGCGGCCATCTATGCGGCCCGGGCGAATCTGAATCCCCTCGTGTTCGAGGGCGCGGGGAGCCGCACCATGATCCCCGGCGGGCAGCTCATGTTCACGACGGACGTGGAGAATTATCCCGGTTTCCCCGAAGGGGTTAGCGGCATCGACATGATGTTGGACTTCAAGAAGCAGGCGCTGCGTTTCGACACGCGTGTCTTCACCGAGGACATCGTGGAGGTCGACTTCTCCGATCGACCCTTCCTGCTCCGTTCCTCCGGGGGCCAGGAGGTGCGCGCCGAGACCGTGATCGTGGCCACGGGCGCCAACGCGCGCTGGCTCGGCGTGCCGGGCGAGGAGCGGCTCGCGCAGAGCGGCGGCGGGGTGTCCGCGTGCGCGGTGTGCGACGGCGCCCTGCCCGTCTTCCGGGACCAGGTCCTCGCCGTCGTGGGCGGCGGTGACAGCGCGATGGAGGAAGCGCTCTACCTCACGAAGTTCGCGAGCGAGGTGCTGCTCATCCACCGGCGCGACGAACTGCGGGCGTCGCAGATCATGCAGGAGCGGGCGTTCGCCAGCGACAAGATCCGCTTCCTGTGGAACCGGACCGTGGAGGAGGTGTTCGGAGACGACGCGATCTCGGGGCTGCGCCTGCGGGACACGGTGACGGGCGAGACGTCGGAGGTCCAGGTAGGCGGCATGTTCGTGGCCATCGGCCACATCCCCAACACGGCGTTCCTGCGGGGCCAGGTCGACCTCAAGGAGAACGGCTACGTGGACATGCCCACGCCGTGGCGCACGGAGACGAACGTGCCCGGCGTGTTCGCGGCGGGCGACGTCATGGACGACTACTACCGGCAGGCCGTCTCGGCGGCCGGCACCGGCTGCATGGCCGCCCTGGACGCCGAGCGCTTCCTGGCCCACAACGGCAGCAGCGGCTGACCACAGCCTAGGCGTCCCGGGACCTCGGCCGCGCTCACCAGAAGATGATGTAGAGGACGGCCGCCCCTGTGATGACGCAGCCCGCCCAGAATCGGGCGCGCGGGGCGGGGGTCAGGTCCACGCCATCCGCGGCGCGCGGCAGCCGGCGCGGGGCGTCGAGCGGGCTCGCCGCCGTGACCGCCACGATGTACGCGCTGATCGCGAGGAAGGTGATCGCCATGTGGTGGAGGAACGCGACTTCCGGCAGCAGCCACAGGAGGAGGCCGTAGACCGGAATCCCGAGCACCATCCCGCCGAAGGCGGCGGCCGGCGGCGTGCGCGGCGCGAAGATGCCGAACAGGAACGCGGCCACGATCCCCGGCGAGATGAACCCCCAGAACATCTGGATGTATTCGAATACGCTCGGCGCCCGCGCCACGACCGGCGCCCACAGGCACGCGACCACCGCGAGCACGCCCGTCGTCACCCGTCCCACGACCATGAGGCGCCGCGAGGAGGCCGCGGGCCGCAGGTGCCGCTTGTAGAGGTCGACGCTGAAGATCGTCGCCGCCGAGTTCAGCATCGAGTCGAGCGAACTCATCACGGCCCCGAACAGCGCCGCGAACATGAGGCCCGTCAGCCCAGCCGGGAGGAGTTCCCGCATCATCACCGGATAGGCCTGGTCCGGGTTCGTCACCTGATCGGCGAACAGTTCCGCCGCCATGATGCCCGGGAAGATGATGATGAACGGGATCCCGAGCTTGATGAAGCCCGCGAGGAAGAGCCCCCGCTGCCCGTCCGCCAGGCTGCGCGCCGCCAGCGTCCGCTGCGTGATGAACTGGTTCAGTCCCCAGTAGAAGATGTTGGGGATCCACAGCCCGCCGATGAACACGGCCAGCCACGGCATCTCCGGGTGGTTGAAGGGGAGAACCGTGTGGAGCTTGCCGTCCGCCGCCTCGAGGAAGGGACCGATCCCGCCCATGGCCCGGAACCCCAGTACGGTCACGAGCACGCCGCCGAGGAGGAGCGCCACGCCCTGCAGGAGGTCGGACCACACGACGGCCTTGAGTCCGCCGTAGATCGTGTACCCGCCCGCGAGCACGCCGATGAGCCAGATCCCGGCCGACACGTCGAGGCCGAAGATCGACTCCAGGGCGAGCGCGCCCGAGTACAGCACCGTCGCGAGGGCCACGAGCACGTAGGCCGCGAGGAGGAAGCCGGCCATCAGGGTGCGCGTGCGGACGTCGTACCGGAACTCGAGGTATTCCGGGATGGTGTAGATCCCGGCCGCGAGGAACCGGGGCAGGAAGAAGAGTCCGACGAGGACGAGGGTGACGGCCGCCATCCACTCGTAGCTCGCGATCGCGAGCCCGATGTCGTAGCCCCGCCCCGCCATCCCCACGAAGTGTTCCGTCGAGATGTTCGACGCGATGAGCGAGAAGCCGATCAGCCACCACGGCAGGTTGCGCCCGGCGAGAAAGTACCCCGCCGCGTCGCGCCGCCCGCGCGAGGCGTACAGCGACACCCCCACGACCAGCAATAGAAAGCCCAGGAAGGCCGCGACATCGAGCGGCCGGAACGTCACGTTTGCCTCACCCCATCGAGTCGCGGATCGCCTGCTTCGCTTCTTCGTGCCGGCTGGCGGGTACGCGGAGGACTTTCGCGGCCGCCGTCGGGCCCCAGGAAACCGGCGCGAACTCCCCCTCGACCCGGAAGGGGATGTCGTCGGCTTCGAGGGCGAGCCTCGCCGCGAGGAATTCGCTCTCGTCCCACGCCTCGAATACGGGGACCATGGCCTCGCCCCGCATCACGATGGAGCGGGGGTCTCTTCGATGTCGGCGGTCCACGTCACCTTGATCGCGCCCTCCAGCGAGCGGGCGGTGGGGCACTTCGCGCCGTGGCCGGCGAGGGCGCGGTCCACCGTCTCCCGGGCCTCGGCGGGGATGCGGAGCCGGTAGTGGACGACGATCTCCTCGAGCAGCGGCATGCGGTCGCGGAGGCGCATGATGCCCTCCGCTTCGGCGGCGATGTCCTCGGGGGCCAGGCGGATGCCGCGCACTTCCAGTGCGCCGTTGAGCGTGCCCAGCATTCAGCCGCCCGTCGCGGCCACCTGGTAGTCGACCGGTAGCGGCAGGTCCTTCGCGTCGATCCGGTAGTGGGACTTGATGGGACCGTGGACGCCGAAGTCGATCTCGGTCCCCTCTTCGAGGCGGGCCCGGCGATGGACGCCCTCGACCTTCTCGAGACGCGCGCGGGCGGTGTAGAACGGTTCGGACACGGCGTTCTCCCTGTTCTTCGTGTTCCCTTTCGTGGGCTCTCCTTTACGCACCCGCCTTCCCTGCCGCATTTTCGGGCGGCGAGATTCGGGCGTGACGCGCAAACGAAACGATCGAGAGCGGCCAGGATGACGTCAACCCGCAACAGGAACTGCCTTCCGGGTGGAGCGGCGGGACGGGCCGCGCTTCTGATCCTCATCGCGGGCGGGATCACGGCGTGCGAGCGGGGATCGGCCGAGACCGCGGAGGCGGCCCCGATCAGCGACCTGTCGGCGCTCAGCGACCGCTTCTGGGACGCCTACCTGTCCTGGAACCCGCTGCAGGCGACCTATCTCGGAGAGCACCGCCTCAGCGATCGCGTTCGCGACATCTCGCCGTCGGGGCGCAACAATCGCCGTCGCGAGGTTGGTGCCCTCATGGGTGCGCTCGCGGCCATCGACCTCGCGTCGCTGCCGCCCGGGAATCGGCTGACATCCCTCGCGCTCGACCATCAGCTCTCGGCGGAGGTCGCCGAGCAGACGTGCGACCTCGAGGTCTGGGTGGTGGACCACCGCGAAGGTTTCCAGCTCGACTTCCTCAACATCGTCGGCGCCCAGCCGCTCGAGACGCCGGTCGACGGCGAGCGCATGATCCGGCGCTGGAACGCGTTCGCGGACTACATCGACGACTACATCTCGAACCTCCGCACCGGCCTCGAGACAGGGCGGGTCGCGGCGCGCGCGTCGGTGAATCGGACAATCGTGCAGCTCGACGCCCTCCTCGAACGACCCGTGGAGGAATGGCCGATCTACGCTCCGGCGGGGACGCGACTCGATGCGTGGCCGGAAGGGACGCGCCACGACTTCCGGGCCGGCATCCGCGAGGCCGCTTCCGAGCGCATCCGGCCGGCCTACGCGAGACTCCGCGACTTTCTGCGCGACGAACTCTATCCGCACTCGCGCACGGGTGCGGCGATCGGACTCTCCAGCCTGCCGGGCGGCAGCGCCTGCTACGAGGCGATGATCCGCAACTTCACGACGCTCGAACTGACGCCGGCCGAGATCCACGCGCAGGGCCTGGCGGAGTTGGAGAGGATCCACGACGAGTTGCGGACGCTCGGGCAGGAAGTCCTCGGCGCCTCCGATCTGAAGGAGATTCAGCAGCGGCTGCGGTCGGATCCCGAGATGTTCTTCCGCTGGCCCGGCGAGATCGTGCAGATGGCCGAGGAGGCGTACGCGCGGGCGGCCCTCGTCATGCCCGACTGGTTCGGCACGCCACCGGTGACGGAGATGGTGATCCGTCCGATCCCCCTGTACGAGGCACCCCAGAGCGTGCTCGCCTACTACCGGGAGCCGGCGCCGGATGGATCGCGCCCCGGCACGTACTATGTGAACACGTACCGGCCGGAGATCCGGCCCCGGTACCAGGCCGACGTACTGAGCTTCCACGAGGCGATTCCGGGGCATCACCTCCAGACGGCGATCGCCCAGGAGGTCGCGGGTCTGCCCGAGTTCCGCAAGCACCTCGGCTCGGTGGCCTTCGTCGAGGGCTGGGCGCTGTACGCGGAGCGGCTCGCCGATGAAATGGGCCTTTACGCGGACGACCTGAGTCGCATCGGCCTCGCCTCCTACGATGCGTGGCGGGCCAGCCGGCTCGTCGTCGACACCGGCATCCACGCCTTCGGCTGGACCCGGGAGGAGGCGATCGACTTCGTCCGCGAGAACACGCTGCTCGCCGAGGTGAACATCGAAAACGAGGTGGACCGCTACATCACCTCGCCCGCCCAGGCGCTCACCTACAAGCTGGGGCAGCTCGAGATCTCGCGGTTGCGCGCGAAGGCGGAAGCCACGCTCGGTGAGGCCTTCTCCATCGCGGAGTTCCACGACCGGGTGCTGGAGAACGGCGCGCTCAGTCTTCCCGCGCTCGGCGACGCGATCGAGAGCTGGCTCGCGGAGACCGCCAGCCAGTAGCCCGTGGCGGAAAGCCCGCCGCGCGGCCGCCGCGTTGAGGGGGCGTTGATCCGGCGCGGCACGTTCACGTCATGCGCTCTCTCGGCAGGATTCCGCGGCTTCGGGCCGTCGTCCGTCCGGAGGCGGAGCCTCGCGGCTTCGCGCTGCCGGCGGCCATGCTCACCCTGCTGCTCGTTTCGCTCATGGCGGCGGGCGGGTTCCTGATCACCTGGCTCGACGGACAGTCCGCGCGCGCCTTCGCCCGCTCCACGGAGGCCTTCTACGTCGCCGAGAGCGGACTCGCGGCGGCGCTCGCCGTCGCCGAACTGCCGAACCCTTCCGTGCCGCCCGTCGTGCTGGGCGCGGGGACCGCGACCGTCTCCTTCGAGCCGCTCCTCGAACTGCGGACCGGCGAGGCCGTGTACCGCGTCGAGTCCCTGGGACAGATGATCTCGGGCGACGCGACGTTCGAACGGTCGGTGGGCCAGCTCTTCTGGGTGGCCGGGCCGCCGCGCGTCCCCGGCGCGCTCGTCCTCGTGGGCGGCGTGGGCCCCGTCCCGCCGGAGGGGACGATCACGGGGCTCGACGCGTTCGGGAGCGCCTGTCCGCTACAGCCCTCGCCGGTCGCGGGCGTCGCGTACTGGGGCGGGCCGGGGCCGGCGCCGGACTCGACGCTGACGATCGCGGGGGCCCCTTCCGAGCGCTCGATGCCGGCCGGCGTGTCGGTGGCGGCGGAGACCGGCATCCGCTGGGCGGAGTTGCTCGCTCCGTTCGGGCCGATCCCCGACGCGACCGTGCCGCCCGATCCGTGGCCCGGGTCCGGCGGGGGCTCGCCCTACATCCGGATCCCCGGGTCGGGAACGCTCGGCGCCGGTTCGAGCGGACGGGGGGCCCTGGTCGTGGAGGGCGACCTGGCCCTCGACGACGGGTTCGCCTGGACGGGGCTCATCCTCGTGGGAGGGGCGCTGATCCTGAACGGGGACATCTCGGTCCGGGGGAGCGTGGTGAGCGGGCTCGCGGGCGGGGTGGGCATCGCGGCGGACTTCGGCGGCCACCGCATCGATCTCCGCTTCAGCGCTTGCGCCGTCGCGGCGGCCGCGGAAGGGCTGACGGCGCCGGCGGCGGCCATCCCCGGCACCTGGTACGAAGCCTGGTAGCCCCAACGGGCCGTGGCCCGTCAGAGGTGCGCGGAGACGAGGTCCGGGAGTCCGTCCGGGTTGTCCACGTGCAGCCAGTGGCCGCCCGCGAGTTCGTGGAGATACACGCGGCCGTTCAGGGCCGCCGCCCGGAATCGCCCGATATCGTCCGCCGAGAGGATGTCCGACTGCGCGGCCCGCACGACGTGGATTTCCGATGGGGGGACGGGTGTCTCGATGACGTCCCAGAGGTCGCGCCTGAAGTAGTCCGCGAGCAACTCTTCGGCCGCGTCGGGATCGAGGCGCCACCGATAGCCCGCGTCGGCGAGGACGAGGTTGGTCGCCAGCCAGTGCGCGACGGGCGAGGCGAACCCCTCGGCCTCCGCCAGGGATACGGCGTCACCCCTCTTCGCGAAGGGCCCCGGGTGCCGGCGAATCACGTCCAGCAGCCGGGCGGCTCCGCCGCCGGGCGAGCGGCGGGAAGGCGTCGCGTCGATCACCCACGTCTGGCCGGGCGCCGCGGCCGCCGCCACCATCAGCGCCACCTTGCCGCCGAAGGAGTGCCCGAGGATGGCGTCCACGGGCCGTCCGAGCGACTCCGAGAGTTCGAGCACGTCGTGCACGCACGCGGCAAGGGTGTGCGGCGGCTCGAAGCCCGGGGAGTGCCCGTGCAGCCGCAGATCCACGAGCACGACCCCCCATTCGGGACGTCGCGCGATGAGCCGGCGGGCGAACGAAGCCCAGTTGCGGCCGGTACCGTAGATGCCGTGCAGCACGTGGAGCCAGCGCCGGGAACCCGCCTCCGCGACGGTGTACTGGTGCAGGAATGGTCGAGACACGCGACGAAAGGTAACGGATCTTGAAGAATCTGCCGGCGTTCGAGCCGCCGCCGGGGCTCCGGAATCCTCACGTGCAGACCGTGGTGGGACGGGTCGTGCGCCGGCGCTTCGAGCCGCGGTACGACCGGGTTCGGCTCGACACGGACGACGGCGACTTCATCGATCTCGATCTGTGGCGGGGACCGGAAGACGCCGCGGGCCTGTGCCTCCTCCTCCACGGGCTCGAGGGCAGCGCGCGCTCCGGCTACATGGTGACGACGAGCGAGGCGCTGGCGGCCGCCGGCATCCAGGCCGTCGCGCTCAACTTCCGTTCGTGCAGCGGGGAGCCGAACCGTCTGCCGGGCGCCTACCACTCGGGTCGGACGGACGACATCGAGCGTGCGCTGGACTGGCTGGCGGGGCGTTTCCCGGGTCTCCCGCGGACCGCGATCGGGTTCTCGCTGGGCGGGAACGCGCTCCTCAACCTGCTCGGACGGGAGGGCGGCGGCCGGGGTCTCGTCGCCGCGGCCGCCGTGTCGGTCCCCTACGACCTCGAGTCCAGCGCCGACGCCCTGCAGCGCGGAATGGGGCGCCTGTACGGCCGGCGCTTCCTCCGCAGCCTGCGGGAGAAGGCCCGCGAGAAGGCGGTGAGGTTCCCGGACGTCGTGGCGCCCGAGGCGGCGAGGGCGCGCACGATTCGCGAGTTCGACGACCGGCTCACGGCGCCGGTCCACGGCTTTCGCGACGCCGCCGACTACTACGCGCGCTGCAGCGCGAAGCGTTTCGTGGGCCCCGTGGACCTTCCCATGCTCCTCGTCCACGCGCGGGACGACCCGCTCGCCCCGGGGAGTTCGGTACCCGTCGAAACGATCCGGCGTCGTCCGAATCTCTCCCTGGAACTGACGGAGCGGGGAGGGCATCTCGGCTTCGTGGACCGGGGGCACGGGAATGGGCGGGCCGGCGCGCGAACCGGCTGGCTGGAGGAGACGGTTTCCCGCTACATCTCGCGGGCGATCCAACGGACAACGCATCGGGATTCCGGAGTGTTTTAAATGGTTTGTACGACTATTTTCCGCAGCCTTCAGGATGGGAGTCATTTCATGCGCGGATTCACTCGAGTTGCAGCCCTCGCGGCCGCCTTCGCCTGCCTGGCCACGCCCGTCACGGGACAGGGGTTCGGACGCGGCGCCGCCGTCGCCGTCTCGTCCGGCCAGGTTCTCATCGCCGAAAGCGGCGGCCCGACGTCCACGGGAGCCGTCTACGTGTACGAGCGGGGTCCGGATGGCTGGGCCGTCTCCGCGGAACTGGCGCCCTACGCGGCGGAAGAGGGCGGCAGGTTCGGGATTTCACTCGCGGTCGAGGGTGACCGCATGCTCGTCGGCTCGCCCGGCGCGGCGCACGTGTTCGAGCGGAGCGACGGAGGTTGGGAAGAGGTCGCAACGCTGAGGCCGGCCGATCTGCCGGAGGGTTTCCTCTTCGGCACCAGCGGGGCGATCGCGGGCGACATCGCGCTGGTGTCGGCGCCGGGTCGGGCGCCCCGGCAGGGGGCCCGTGCCGCCGGCCGCGTCTATTTCTTCGAGTGGGACGGCTCCGCCTGGAATGAAGCCGGGGTTGTCGAATCGCCCGAGGCAGCCGCTGGAGACGGGTTCGGCGCCGCGATGCTCACGGATGGCCGGGTGGCGGCGATCGGCGCTCCGGGGACCGCCGACGGTGCCGGGGCCGTGTTCTTCTTCACGCGGGCGGAGGACGGCGCCTGGACGGCGGCGACGGAACCGCTCACGGTCGCGGAAGCGGGCCAGAACGCGGGCTTCGGAAGCGTCCTGTACGGCGAGGACACCAGTGACGGATTCCGGCTCGTGGTCGGAGCCCCCGGCGCGGGCGGCGTGGGCATCGCCTACACGTTCACGCCCGAGGGCGATGCCTGGAGGCCCGAAGGCCGGCTCTATCCGCCGGTCGTGGCCGGGGGCGGCCGGTCCTTCGGCGGGAACTTCGCCAACGCCTTTGCGGCCGTGGACGGGGAGATCTGGATCGGCGGATCCGGCTCCGGCGCGGGCCGCGAGGGACGCGTGCTTCGCTACTCGACCGACCCCGAAGGCGGGGTCGAGTTCGCCGGCGCCCTCTCCGCCTCGAACCGGGACGCGGGCGATGGCTTCGGCGGCGGGGTCGCCGCGCAGGGTGACATCGCGGTCGTCGCCGCGAGCCGCAAGGACTACGGGATGGGGACCGCCTACATCTTCGAGCGGCGGGGCGACGAGTGGGTCGAAGCCGCCGAGGTGTGGAGCGACGCGAAGAACTACGCGGCGATCAACGGCCACGAGGTGGGTTGCGAGGAAGGCGTCTCGGCCGACTTCGACTGCAGCGAGGTGAACATCCTCTCCTTCATGCCGGTGCAGTCGCTCGGGGCGAACCGCGGCGTCCGCGTCAACGACGTGTGGGGCTGGACCGATCCGCAGACCGGGCGCGAGTACGCCCTCGTGGGGCTCACCGACCAGGCTTCCTTCGTCGACATCACGGACTCGCAGAACCCGCGCTATGTCGGGCGCCTTCCGATGACGGAGGGCGCGCGCGGCAGCGTGTGGCGCGACATCAAGGTGTTCAGGGATCACGCGTTCATCGTTTCCGATGGGGCGGGCGACCACGGGATGCAGGTGTTCGACCTCTCCCGGCTCCGCGATGTGGGGAGCGATCCGGTCACCTTCGAGGCGGACGCCCACTACGACGGGATCGCCTCCGCCCACAACATCGTGATCAACGAGGCGACGGGCTTCGCCTACAGCGTGGGCTCGAGCGGAGGGGGCGAGACGTGCGGCGGCGGCCTTCACATGATCGACATCAACGAGCCGACGGAGCCGAGCTTCGCGGGCTGCTTCGGTCACGAGGGCACGGGGCGCCGCGGCACCGGATATTCGCACGACGCGCTCTGCCTGATCTATGACGGCCCGGACCGCGAGCACGCCGGCAAGGAGATCTGCTTCGGGTCCAACGAGACGGACGTCTCGATCGCGGACGTCACCGACAAGGAGAACCCGATCCCGCTGTCGACGGCCACGTACGCCAACGTCGCCTACGCCCACCAGGGCTGGGTGACGGAGGATCACCGCTTCTTCTACCTGGGCGACGAACTCGACGAACTGAGGACGCAGTTCTCGGGCACGCGCACGATGATCTTCGACATCACCGACCTCGACGATCCCGTCCTCGTCAAGGAGCACTTCGGCGAGTCCACGGCGAGCGACCACAACATGTACGTGCTCGGCGACCTGCTCTATCAGTCGAACTACAACAGCGGACTGCGGATCCTGAACGTGAGCGACCCGGAGAATCCGACCGAGGTCGGCTATCTCGACACCGTGCCGTATGCCGAGGGCCCGGCGATGGGCGGCTCGTGGAGCAACTATCCGTACTTCGCGAGCGGGACGATCATCGTGACGAGCGGGAGCGAAGGCCTGTTCATGGTGAAGTACCAGAAGCCGGAACTCGTGCCGTAATGGAGAGACTCGCGAGTGTCGTCCGGTCCGGCCTCCTCGCCCTGGGGATGGCCGGACTCGTGGCGGTTCGGGCCGCCGCGGCGGAGGGCTCGCCCGGCGCCTCCGCCGACGGTCCGTTCCTCTACGTGGCGAACCAGGAGGCGGCGGCGGTGACCGTCATCGACCTCGAGACCCACGAGGTCGTGGAGATCATCGACCTCGAGGCCATGGGGTACGGGGCGAACGCGAAGCCGCACCATGTCGCGGTCGAGCCGGACGGATCGTTCTGGTACGTGTCGCTCATCGCGGCCAACCGGGTGCTCAAGTTCGACCGTGACAACGAACTCGTCGCCTCCATCGAGTTCGAGCGGCCGGGCCTCCTCGCGCTCCACCCCACGGAGCCCTGGCTCTTCGTGGGGCGGTCCATGGCGGCGGTGAACCCGCCCCAGCGCATCGGCCGCATCGACCGGATGTCGATGGAGGTCGAGGAATACGACGTCTTCATCCCGCGTCCGCACGCGCTGCTGGCCAGCCCCGACGGCGGGTGGGTCTACGCGGGCAGCCTGGGAGAGAACTCCGTCGTCACGGTCGAAGCGGAGAGCGGCGACGCCGAGTTGCTCAGGCTTCCCGGCTCCGGGGCGATGCCCCACGTCCTCGTGCAGTACGCGATCTCTCCGGACGGCGGGACGCTCGTCGCGACCGCCGAGATGACGGCCAAGCTCCTCGTATTCGACGTCACCGAGCCGGTGGCGCCGAAACTCGTGGGGGAACTGGACGTGGGGGCGCGGCCGTGGCACCCGAGCTGGTCGGCGGACGGGCGCTGGATCTGGTTCGGCAATCTGGGCGCGAACGAGGTCACGCTCGTCGACACGTCCGACTGGTCCGTGGCCGCCGTGATCCGGGGCGAAGGCCTCGCCGAACCGCACGGCAGCGTGCTCTCGCCGGACGGATCCCGACTTTACGTGGCGAACCGGAACGAGACCGGCTCCTACGAATCGTCGGACCGGATGGGGTACGACGCGCCCGGCGGCACGGTCGTGGTCATCGACACCGCCACCCGCGAGATCGTCGACGTCATCGAGACACCGCCCTACGCGTCGGGCATCGGTCTCGCCTCCAGCCCCCGCTGAGGGCCCCCGCAACGTGAGCCGCATGGCCGGGCCCCGGAGCCGGCGGGCCGCATCGGGAGCGCTGACCGCCGCGCTCCTCGCGGCGGGATGCGCCTCGGGGGGCGTAGGGCCGGGGGAGTTGGCGCCGGAATCCACGGTGGCGACCGAAACCGGCTTCGTGCGCTCCGTGACCCCCTTTCCGGTATTCGATGAATCCGGAAACGCCTATGAGATCCCCTTCCTCGGCGGCTTCAACGTCCCGCGTCCGCAGTGGGTGGACATCGACGGAGACGGCGACCTCGACCTCTTCGTGCAGGAGAGGACGGACCGCCTGCTGTTCTTCGAGCGCGAGGACACGCCGGACGGACGGCGCCATACCTGGCGTCCGGCTGCGTACTCGGACCTCGAGGTAGGAGAGTGGTTCCGCTTCGTGGATGTCGACGCGGACGGAGACCGGGACCTTCTCGCGGAGTCCCCCTTCAGCTACATGAAGCTCTATCGCAACGCGGGCACGGCCGGCGGGGCTGTCTTCGAGCTCATCGCGGACACCCTTCGCGACACACGCGGGGAGGCGATCTTCTCGGATCGCCAGAACATTCCCAATGCGGCGGACATCGACTGCGACGGCCGCCTCGACCTCTTCATCGGCCGACTCGTGGGGACGGTCACGCGCTACGAGGCAACCGGTGCGATCGGCGCGAACGCCTCGCCGTTCCGGCACATCACGGACCGTTTCGAGGACATCGAGATCGTCGCCGACCCGGCGGCGGCCGGCGGCGTGCCGCCCTTCGACGGCCCGGACGCGGGCGGGCCCTTCCCCACCCTCCATGGCGCGAACACGATGGCGCTGGCCGACTACGACGCGGACGGCGACACGGACATGTTCTGGGGAGACTTCTTCGAGGCCGGGCTCCTCCTGATCGAGAACGCCGGATCGTGCGAGGCTCCGAACCTCCGTGTGGAGCCGCGTCCCTTCCCCCTCGACGACCCGATCCGGACAAGCGGCTACAACGCCCCGACCTTCGGCGACTACGACGGCGACGGCGACCTCGACCTGCTCATGGGCGTACTCGGCGGCGCGTACAACGCGAACACGACGACCGCCGACAACCTCATGCTCTTCTCGCAGGAGTCCGACGGCAGCTTCGAGCTTCGCACGCGCCGCTTCATCTCGCAGATCGATGTGGGCAGCGAGAGCGTGGCCTCACTGGTCGACCTCGACGGCGACAGCGACCTCGACCTCCTGGTCGGCAACAAGATCGACCCCGGAGACCTGTCGAACTCGCGCGTATTCCTGTTCGAGAACGAAGGGAGCGGGACGCGGCCCGTCTTCCGCCGGACGGGCGAGTTCGAGCTGCCGGGCGCCTACCACAACGCACCGGCCTTCGGCGATCTGGACGCGGACGGCGACCTCGACCTCCTGCTCGGCACGTGGCGCGACGAGATCCGCTACGTGCGGAACGAGGGCTCGGCCACGGAGCCCCGCCTCACGCTTGTCGACTCGGCGTTCGTCGAGATCACGCGCGGGAGCAACGCGACGCCCGCGCTCGGCGACCTCGACGGCGATGGAGATCTCGACCTCATGATCGGGGAATCCTCGGGGGCGCTGAACTACTACGAGAACGTCGGCTCCGCCTCGGAGCCGAGCTTCGAATTCGTGAGCGACGAGTACGCGGAGATCGACATCGGCCGGCGTAGCTTCCCCAAGCTCCTCGACCACGACGGGGACGGCGACCTCGACCTCATCGTCGGCACCGAGTCCGATGGGATCCGCTACTTCCGGAACGATGGGAGTCCCCGGGCCCCGAACTTCGTCGAGGCCGACGGCGGGTTCCCCGCCGCGGAGGATCTGCCGCTGTTCGCGACGCCGGAGTTCGGGGACCTGGACGGGGACGGCGATCTCGATCTCGTCGTCGGCGCCGCCGGGGGCGGGCTCTACTACTTCGAACGACGTTGAATCCCGTGGAAAGGATGTACCTGATGAATAGAACGCGCACGCTCTTCGCCGCGGCCGTCTGCGGCCTGCTCGTGCCGGGGGCGGCGGAGGCCCAGGAATTCGGTGGCACGGTGGTGCTCCACGAGGGAACGATCATCGTCAGCGAAGCGATCGACCCTGCCGCGAATCCACAGGACCCGTCGACGGCCTCCCCCCGCAGCCTCTACGTGTACGAGCGGGCGGGCGAAGGCTGGGAGCGCACGGGCACGCTGCGCGCGCCGGAACACGGGGGTGCGGACTACTTCGGTCGCTTCGTGCTGGCGGACGGCGACCGCCTGCTGGTCGGCGCCACGGCGCTCGACCCGGACGGGGACGGCCAGAGCGACGGCAGCGTCCTGATCTTCCGGCGGAACGGCGACGGCTGGGAATTCGAGCGCTATCTGCGGCCGGAGAGCGTACCCCCCGGCGTTTCCTTTGGCCGTTTCGCATCGGTCGGCGGTGATCTGCTCGTCGTCACGGCGCTCGGCTACCAGGGTACGGGAGGGGCCTGGGTGTTCGAGCGCGCGGACGATGGCGAGTGGGTCGAGAGCGGTATCCTGACGCCCTCGGATCCGGCCGCAGAACTGGAGTTCTTCGGCTGGGGGGTCCACACCGATGGCGAGCGCATCATCGTCGGGGCGATCGCCGGGCAGCAATACCCCGGCGCCGCCTACGTCTTCGGCCGCGATGAGAGCGGGGCGTGGGCGGAGGAGGCCCGGCTCGGCCATGAGGGCGACGATATCCAGCTCGGCGCGGCCATCGTGGTGAACCGGGCTCCGTCCGTCGCGGTCGGTGTCAGCGGCTCGCACGCGCTGCTCGGACTTCCCGGCGCCTACGACGGGACGGGCACGGTCCTCTACTACGAGCGCCGCCCATCCGGAGACTGGGTGCGGAGGGGATCGCTGGCGGCATTCCACCGGGCACCCGGCGATGGCTTCGGCGCCTCGATCACCGCGCACGACGACGAACTCTGGATCGCGGCGCCGGGCGCGGGCCAGTTCGGCGCCATCTACGCCTTCTCGTGGAATGCCGCGACCGGCGGCTTCGGGACGGCCACCCGCATCGGAGCCGGCGCCGGCACGGATGCGGGAGACGGCTTCGGCCTCTCGGTCTCCGCCTCCGGCGACATGGCGGTCGTTGGGCAGCCGTGGGATGATGCGGCGCTCGGTTCCGCCGTCGTGTTCGAGAACCAGGGCGGCACGTGGGCCGAAACGGCGAAGATCTTCATTCCCGAGGAACGACGCCCCCTGACGGCGCTCTCCGAGGTGGGCTGCGGCGAGGACGGGATGGCCGACCAGTTCACCTGCGATCAGGTGGACGTGCTCTCGTTCCTTCCGCTCGACGCGATCGGGGGCACGGACCGCGGCATCGAGACGAACGACGTATGGGGGTGGACCGACGCGCAGACGGGCCGCGAGTACGCGATCGTCGGCCGCACGGACGGCACGGCGTTCATCGACATCTCCGACCCCGCGGCCCCCGTCTATCTCGGCAACCTGCCGAAGACGCCGGGTTCGCTGACCCAGTCGTGGCGCGACATCAAGGTCTACGCCAACCACGCCTTCGTGGTGGCGGACAACGCAGGCGCGCACGGGATGCAGGTGTTCGACCTCACGCGGCTTCGGGATGCCGGAGGGAGCCCGGTCGAGTTCGATCCCGACACGGTGTACGAGGGAATCGCGAGCGCTCACAACGTGGTCATCAACGAGGAGACCGCGACCGCGTACGCCGTCGGTTCGAGCGGCGGCGGTGAGACGTGCGGCGGTGGGCTCCACATGATCGACATCAGCGATCCGAAGGCGCCGACCTTCCTGGGCTGCCACGCGGAGGCGGGCACCGGACGAGGGCAAAGCGGCTACACGCACGACGCGCAGTGCGTGAACTATCACGGCCCGGACGACGAACACGTGGGGAAGGAAATCTGCCTCAAGGCCAACGAGACGGCGGTCGTGATCGCGGACGTGACGGACCGGGACAACCCCGTCACGCTCTCGACCGCCGATTACCCGGCGGTCGCCTACACGCACCAGGGTTGGCTCACCGAGGACCACCGCTATTTCTACCAGAACGACGAACTCGACGAGATGACTTCGGTGGGCCAGGCGCAGCAGACCGGGACGGAACCCGACATGGAGGCGAGCCGCACGCTCATCTGGGATGTCTCGGACCTGGACGATCCGATCCTCGTGAAGGAACACTTCGGGGAGACGTTCACGATCGACCACAACCTCTACATCGTGGGCGACCTCATGTACCAGTCGAACTACGTGAGCGGGCTGCGCGTGCTCGACATCAGCGACCGCGAGAACCCGCGCGAGGTCGGATTCTTCGACACGGTGCCGTGGGACGAGTCCGTCACGTTCGACGGCTCGTGGTCGAACTACCCGTTCTTCGCAAGCGGGACGATCGTCGTGTCGAGCGGCAAGGAGGGCGTGTTCTTCCTCAGGTACCGCCGGCCGGAACTGGTCCCCTGAGACGCTCGGGCCGCCCGCCGTCAGTGGCCACCGGGCCGCTGACGGCGCCGGCGCTCGCGCTCCTGGTGGGGGTGGCGGGCTGGGGATGCTCGGATGGCACGGGCCCCACCCCGACTCCGCCACCGCCGCCTCCCCCGGCGCCGGAACCCGTCGCTTTCGAACTGACGGCGAACGAAGTGCTGACCGGACTCTCCCAGCCGGTGTTCCTCGCCGCCCCGCCGGGCGATTCGAGACTCTTCGTCGTCGAGCAGACGGGCCGCATCCGCATCGCGAACGCGGACGGCGAACTCCTCGGGGATCCCTTCCTCGACCTCTCGGGCCGCGTGGGCACGGCCCCCGAGGGCGGCCTCCTCACGATGGCCTTCCACCCCCGGTACGGGGACAACGGCCAGGTCTTCGTCTACTACACCGATACGGGAGACGACACCGTCGTCGAGCGCTACACCGTCTCGGGCGACCCCGACCGCCTGGATCCGGGTTCCGCGAAGCGGATCCTCGCGCTCACCCAGCGTCGCCGGAACCACAACGGCGGGATGCTGCAGTTCGGGCCTGACGGGATGCTGTACATCTTCCTGGGCGACGAGGGTGGGGCGGGCGATCCGTTCGGCAACGGGCAGAATCCGGAGACGCTGCACGGGTCGATCCTTCGCATCGACGTGGACGGGGGCGACCCGTACGCGATCCCGGACGACAACCCCTTCGCCGGAGAAGAGGGCGCGCGCGGCGAGATCTGGGCCATCGGTGTCCGGAATCCGTGGCGCTCGACCTTCGACTTCCCGGGCGATGTCCTTTACGTGGCGGACGTGGGCCAGAACGAACGCGAGGAGATCAACACGGTGCCGGCGGGCGAAGCGGGCGTCAACTACGGTTGGAATACGATGGAGGGATCCGCCTGTTTCCAGAGTTCCGAGTGCGACATGTCGGGTCTCACGCTGCCCATCGTCGAGTACGTCCACGATGGCAACGTCTGCTCGGTGACCGGAGGATACGTGTACCGCGGCTCACAGCTCCCCGAGATTGCGGGGCACTATTTCTACTCGGATTTCTGCACCGGCTTTCTGCGGAGCTTCCGCCTCGACGGCGGCCGGGCGACGGACGAGAGACGCTGGAACGCGGGAAGCCTCGGGGCGGTGTCCTCCTTCGGCGTCGACGGCGCCGGGGAACTCTACGTCGTGAACCTCACCGGCTCCGTCTCCCGCCTGGAGCGCCGCCAACCGTAGCGGCCCGGGCCAGGTCGCGTCAGCCGCCGGTGCCCGTCAGGCTCAGACTCTGAACGTCAGCCCCACCTGGAAGAGCAGGAAGTCGACATCGGAGGCGATGGGGGAGAACGAACTCCCGCCGAAGCCGTCCTCTACGATGCTTCCGGGCACGAGATACTCCGTGCGACCGTGCCTCCGGTATTGGGCTTCCAGCCTCAGCACTCCCGGCTTGGCGGACCGGTTGATCGGGATCGCGAGCCCGCCGCCGAAGCCGTACGCGGCGCGCACGTCGTCGAAGTTCACCGTCGTCCCGTAGTCGGGCGATTCGTAGAGCTCCCAGCCGCGCTCGACGCTGCTGACCGTGAAGAAATAGCCAAGCCCCGCGAAGCCGTTCACGTAGGGCTGGACGGGGCCGTACGGAAGCCGGATCTCGGGGCCGAGTCCCAGATAGCCCACGTTGTTGCGCGTGACGATATCGGTCAGGATCCGATCCGTCGCCGCGAATAGGGGGAAGCCCACCGTCTCCGACCCGTAATTCACGTAGCCGGCATCGAACCGGACCCGGAAGGCGGGGGAGTCCTTGAAGCCGAGCAGAGCGGTCAACGCCGCGCCGAACCCGTCGTCGACGAACGAACTGAACTGTCCCTGCGGCGCCATCACGGAGAAGGTGGCGCCCAGATCCCACTGCGCACCGTTCCCGCCTGAGGCCGGCTCCCGGGACGGTTGGCCGGGGAGGTGTCCGCCTGGGACTTGCGCCGCGACGTCCACGGGCGCGAGCGCCCCCAGCGTCACCAGCGTGGCGAGTCCGGCCCCGAGCACGTTCCGGCTCCGCATCCGTGTACGCATCATCTGTCCTGTTCCCTCCCGCGTCTCCGCGGCGTCCGGCCGGTCGCCCGGCCCGGCGCCCGCTGTCATCCGCTGTACGGTAGACGGCCGCACGCTGTGATCCGTCACAGCGTGATCTCGCCGGAAAGATAGAGCGCCGCGCGGCCGGCGATCGTCACGCGGTCCCCGAGGTGGCGACAGACAAGGGTACCGCCGCGGGCGCTGATCTGCCGCGCTTCGAGCGGCGCGTCGCCCCGACCCAGCCGCTCGGCCCAGTAGGGCGCCAGCGTGCAGTGCGCGGACCCCGTGACCGGATCTTCCGGCACGCCGACGCTGGGCGCAAAGAAGCGGGACACGAAGTCCGCACTCACTCCCGGCGCGGTCACGATGATCCCGAGGCGATCCAGTCCACGCAGCCGGGTGAAATCCGGCTTCAACTTCCGGACATCGTCCTCGGCATCGAGGAGGACGAGATAGTCCCGGTCCGAGGCCAGAACATCCGCGGGTTCCGCTCCCAGTCCCTCCACGAGGGCGCGGGGGGCTTCGCGCGGCACCGCCGGACGCGCCGGAAAGTCCATCACGAGGAGATCTCCCTCGCCCCGCTCCACGATGAGCTCGCCGCTTCGCGTCTCGAAGCGCACACGTTCGCGGCCCGGCGCCAGCTTCTCGAGAATGACCCAGGCGGAGGCCAGCGTCGCATGTCCGCACAGGTCGACCTCGGAAACGGGCGTGAACCAGCGGAGCCCGAACCCGCCCCCCTCGCTCTCGCCGTCGCGAACGAAGAACGCGGTCTCCGAGAGGTTGTTCTCCGCCGCGATCTTCTGCATGACGTCGTCATCGAGCCACGCCTCGAGTGGACAGACGGCGGCCGGATTGCCCTCGAAGGGCCGGTCCGAGAAGGCGTCGAGCTGATACAGCGGGATCTTCATGCGTTCTCCGTGCGGCGTCATCCGGCAGTCCGGCAGCCCGCCCGTGCCGGATGAGGCAAACTAGCGTCGCGCCGCCCTCGGCGCTGAGGCGGGGGTTCGTCACGGGCTGCGAGCGGGAGCGCCGGGGCGCGGGGTTCACCATGCGCGGCCGCAGCGGTAGATTCGGCCCATCCGCGCGGAAGGTCCGCGCACCGCCGGGAGGCGAGACGAAACAAGCGTGAAAGGCGTGACATGCCGGTTGAAATCACCGGGTACTGGCTGGCCAAGACCGAGCCTCACGTGTACTCCATCGACGACTTTGCCCGGGACGGCGAGACGGAATGGGACGGCGTGCGGAACTACCAGGTCCGGAACTTCATGCGCGACCGGATGAATCCGGGAGAGAAGGTCCTCATCTACCACTCCAACACCCCGGTGCTCGGCGTGTACGGGGTGGCGGAAGTCGCGGGTCCGGCGCACCCGGACTCGTCGCAGTTCGACCCCGACGGCCATTACTTCGACCCGAAGTCGAGCCGTGAGGATCCCCGCTGGTGGTGCCCCGATTTTCGCTACCTGGAGACCTTCGGGACGCCGGTGACCCGACAGATGATGAAGGAAACGGCCGGCCTCGAGGGTATCAACGTCATGAAACGCGGCATGCGACTCTCGGTCATGCCGGTGACGGAGGAGGAGTTCGAGATCATCCTCCGACTTGGGCGTGGAGAATAGGGGAAACAGAGGCCAGCCATGTTGTGGTTCCTGCTCGTGCTCGCGGTGGCCGCTTTCATCATCGCCGGGATGTACAACGGTCTCGTGCGGCTGCGCGTACGCGTGAACGGCGCCTGGGCGGACATCGACGTCCAGCTCAAGCGCCGGTGGGACCTCATCCCCAACCTCGTGGAGACGGTGAAGGCCTCCGCGGGCCACGAACGCGAGACGCTCGAGGCCGTGGTCGAAGCGAGGAACCGGGCCATGGGCGCCATGGGGCCCGCCGAAGCGGGTGCGGCGGAGGGCGCTCTCGCGAGGGCGCTCGGGAGGCTCTTCGCGCTCTCGGAGGCCTATCCCCAGCTGCGGGCGGTCGAGGCGTTCACGGACTTTCAGCGCTCCCTCGATGAGATCGAGGAGGCGGTGCAGAACGCACGACGCTACTACAACGCCGTCGTGCGGGATTACAACACGAAGACGCAAGTCTTTCCGACAAATCTGCTCGCGGGGCTCTTCGGCCACACACGCCGGGAGTTCTTCTCGCTCGACGACGAGCGGCAGCGCGAGGGACCGCGGGTGGCGTTCTCGTGAATCCCCCGCGTCCGCGACGAGCCGCAGGTGCGGCGTTCGTGGCCGCCATGCTGGCGGGCGTCCTGGTCGGCGCCCTCTCGTCCGCGGCGGCGGCGCAGGAGCGCTCCTGGCGCATCGAGGACTTCCACGCCGACCTCCGGGTGCTGGAGAGCGGGGCCATCGAGGTGACCGAAACGATCCGGCCCCGGTTCAACGGAAGCTACAACGGCATCCAGCGGACGATTCCCGTCGAGTACCGTATCAACGGGTTCCGCTACAAGCTGCGCCCTTCCGTGGAAGCGGTGACGGACGCGGACGGGAATCCGCTGCGCTACGAGACGGAGCGCGATGGGGACTACCTGAACACGAAGATCTGGGTGCCCGGCGCGGTCGACACGGTGCGTACGGTCCGACTCTCCTACGGCGTAACGAACGGGCTCCGCTTCTTCGAGGTGGATGAGGGCGAAGACGGCATCGTCGATGCGTACGATGAACTGTACTGGAACGTGACGGGGACCGAATGGCCGGTCCCGATCGAGACGGCGAGCGCGACCGTGAGGCTTCCGCAAGCCGTCGGGGGCGTGCGCGCCCACGCCTTCACCGGGGGCTACGGCGCCACGGGCCGGGACGCGACGGTCGACGTCACGGGCAGCCGGGTCGACGTGCGAACCGACCGGCCGCTCGGCTTCCGGGAGGGCCTGACGATCGGGGTCGGATGGAATGCCGGCGTCGTGCGGCGGCCCACGGCGATCGACCGCGCCGGCATGTACCTGTCCGACAACTGGCCGCTCTTCCTGCCCTTCTTCGTGCTCGCCTTCATGTACCGGCGCTGGAACGAGCGGGGGCGCGACCCCGAGATCGGGTCGATCGAGCCCCGCTACGAGCCGCCTGGCGATCTGACGCCCGCCGAGGTCGGCGTGATCGTCGACAACCGGGCGGACCTGCGCGACATCACGGCGACGCTGATCGACCTCGCCGTCCGGGGGCACCTGACGATCGAGGAACGCGAGGAGAACCACCTGCTGGGGCTCGTGACGGGAACGGACTACCTCTTCGAGCGACGCGACAACCCGGGCGACCGCTTGGCCCCGCACGAAAGCGCGCTCCTGCGGGCGGTGTTCGGGGGGCGGAGGAGGCGCCGGCTTTCGGACCTCAAGGACCGTTTCTACAAGGACCTCCCGGAACTGAAGTCGACGTTGCTGGCGACGCTCATCGAGCACGGCGTGTACACGGAATCGCCGACCATCGTCGCCGGGAAATACGTGGGTCTGGGGTTTCTGGTCGGCATCGTGATCTTCTTCGGCGGGCTGCTCGCACAGGCCGTGCTCCCGCTGGCGATGGGGGCCGTGCTCGGGGCGGCCATCGCATCCGCGTTCGTCATCGTGGTTTTCGGACTCTTCATGCCGGCGCGCACGAAGAGGGGGACGGAACTGCTGCGGCAGGTGAAGGGGTTCGAGGAATTCCTCACGCGTGTCGAATCCGACCGCTACAAGCGGAAGATCACGGGTCCGGAGATGTTCGAGAAGTGTCTTCCGTACGCCATGGCGCTGGGCGTCGCGACGCAGTGGGCCCGAGCCTTCGGGGACCTGTATCGCGAACCCCCGGACTGGTATCATGGGCACGCTCTTTCGACGTTCAACTCTCACATCCTGGTCTCGAACCTGAACAGCATGTCCGCGGAGACGCACAGCGTGATGCAGTCCGCGCCGCGCAGCGCCCAGGGATCGAGCTTCTCGGGCGGCGGGATCTCGGGGGGCAGCGGATTCTCGGGCGGCGGCTTCGGCGGAGGTGGAGGAGGCGCATTCTGACATGACTTCCAACGCGAAGATCTCGGTCGGCGACCGCGTGGAGCCGTTCACGCTGCCGTACGAAGCCGGAGGAACGATCGATCTGGGGGACCACCTCGGCCGCGACCGGATCGTGCTCCTCTTCTTCCCCCTCGCCTTCACCTCGGTCTGCACGGCCGAGATGTGCCGGCTCCGGGATGAGTGGAACGCCTACGCGTCGCTCGACGCCGCTGTGTTCGCGATCTCCGTCGACAGCCCGTTCGTCACGTCCCGTTTTCGGGCCGAGGAGAGCATCCCCTTCCCCATCCTCTCCGATTTCAACCGCACGGTTTCGCGTGACTGGGGCGTGCTGTACGAGGAGTTTCACGGGTTCCGGGGCGTCGCGAAGCGGTCGGCGTTCGTGATCGGAACGGACGGCAAGGTGGCGTACGCGTGGGTGTCGGAGGACGCGGGCGTGGAGCCGGACTACGAGGAACTCCTGCAGGCGGTTGCAGACGCGCCCTGAGGACAGAGACGAACGGCAGCCACGGAGATGATCCGATGTCGATACCGCTCGCGCAGCAGCAGTGCATCCCCTGTCGAGGCGGGGTTCCTCCCCTGGAGGGAGGGGCCCTCGACGCGCTCGCGGAAGAACTCGGGGCCGACTGGCGGGTCGTGGACGGCCATCACCTCGAGAAGGAGTACCGCTTCCCGGACTTCGTGACGGCGCTCGACTTCGTGAATCGCGTGGGGGGGATGGCCGAGGAGCAGAACCATCACCCGGACCTGTTCCTCGCCTGGGGGCGGGTCGTCGTCCGGATCTGGACGCACAAGATCGACGGACTCACGGAGAGTGATTTCGTGTTCGCGGCGAAGGCGGAAACGCTGCACCGACCGCCGGCGTGAACCACACGATGTCCTCGAGGGCGTCGCGAGAGCGGCGAACTCCCGAGCGTCGGATCGGCGCGTACCGGGGTGCCGAGCCTGGTCCGCTCGTCATCTGTATCGCCTCGCTGCACGGAAACGAACCGGCGGGTATCGCAGCGCTGGAACGGGTATTGGACGTGCTTTCGTCGAACCGGTTTCGGATGCGCGGGGACCTGGTCGGACTCCGTGGCAACCTTCAGGCGCGCAGAGCAGGCACGCGGTTCATCGACGAGGATCTCAACCGCGTGTGGCAACGCGAGCGCGTGGACGCGGTACTGGAGTCGCTACGGTCCGGGGAGTCGGCGCCGGAGGGCGACGGGGGACCGATCGTGGGGAGCGCCGAGTTGGCGGAGCAGCGGGATCTTCTGGCCGCCTTCCGCGCGGAAGACCGGCGCGCGCGCGGGCCCATCCACGTCCTTGACCTTCATACCACATCATCGGAAAGCGCGCCTTTCACGACGCTTGGAGACACGCTTCAGAACCGGGCACTCGCACTTCGCCTTCCGGTCCCGGTGGTTCTGGGACTGGAAGAGCAGATCGATGGCGCCATGCTCCACTACTTCGACCGCCTGGGCTGGGCCAACATCGGCATCGA